>NZ_JAVKTS010000007.1 GCF_031460495.1 Tissierella sp.
ACAGGCGACAACGTAGAAATCGTAGGATTAGCAGAAGAAGCAAGAACAGTAGTAGTAACAGGAGTAGAAATGTTTAGAAAATTATTAGATGAAGCACAAGCAGGAGATAACATAGGAGCACTTCTAAGAGGAGTACAAAGAGCAGAAATTGAAAGAGGCCAAGTATTAGCAAAGCCAAAATCAATAAAACCACATCTAAAATTTGAATCAGAAGTATATGTATTATCAAAAGAAGAAGGTGGAAGACATACACCATTCTTTAACGGATACAGACCACAATTCTATTTTAGAACAACAGACGTAACAGGAGACATAGCATTAGAAGAAGGCACAGAAATGGTAATGCCAGGAGACAATGCAAAGTTTACAATAGAACTAATTACACCAATCGCAATAGAAGAAGGATTAAGATTCTCAATTCGTGAAGGTGGAAGAACTGTAGGATCAGGAGTTGTAACTAAAGTTCTTGCTTAATTAAAATTAAAAAACAATATGTAGGGGAACCTAATTTAGGTCCCCCTATGATAACTAAAAAAAACTTAAGTTTTTTAAAAAAAAAGCTTGAGTTTTTAGTGGTTATGTTATAAAATATGTTAGTGTTCATTTTTAGACATTGCGATGATGCAAAAGGTGGCTGTTAAAAACAGGAAATTTTTGCTGAGAATGTCCGGTTTCAAATCGGGCGACTAGAATTGTAGTAGATTTTATTTTTTAATAAAACTACAACACACCAGGAGGTGTGTATCGGCAATTCTGAGTCGCATGTATTACAAATAGCATGCGATAGAGGGAGGGAACAAAATGTCAAATAACGGTAAACAAAAAATTAGAATTAGGTTAAAAGCTTATGATCACGAGCTACTAGATACTTCAGCTCAAAAAATTGTTGAGACTGCAAAGAGAACAGGTGCAACAGTATCTGGACCTGTGCCATTACCAACAGAAAAAGAAATAATAACTATATTAAGAGCAGTTCATAAGTACAAAGACTCTAGAGAGCAATTTGAACAAAGAACTCACAAGAGACTAATTGATATCTTAAATCCTAATCAAAAAACTGTAGATTCACTTATGAAATTGAATTTACCAGCTGGAGTAGATATAGAAATTAGGTCATAATTACTTAATATGATTACATTGTGTAATCCGCTGTAAGATAATAGGAGGTGTAGTAATGAAAAACATGATAGGAAGAAAAATTGGGATGACTCAAATTTTCAAAGAAGATGGATCTGTAGTTCCTGTAACAGTTGTTGAAGCTGGACCATTAGTGGTTGTTCAAAAGAAAACTGTTGAAATAGATGGATATAATGCAATCCAAGTTGGATTTGCTAACATAAAGGAACAAAGAATAAACAAACCTTTAAAGGGACATTTTAACAAGGGAAACATTGAGTATAAAAAATATTTAATGGAATTTAAAGTAGAAAACCCAGATGAATACCAAATAGGTCAAGAAATAAAAGCAGATGTATTTGCAGAGGCAGATATGGTAGATGTTACGGGTGTTTCTAAAGGTAAAGGTACTGCTGGTGTTATAAAGAGACATGGCTTTGGTAGAGGTAGAATGTCCCATGGTTCTAAATTCCACAGAAGACCAGGTGGTTTGTCAGCTGGTACTTACCCAGGTAGAGTATTTAAAGGTCATAGAATGGCTGGAAGAATGGGTAATGAAAAAGTAACAATACAAAACCTTGAAGTTGTTCGTGTAGATGTAGAAAAGAATTTAATCCTGATAAAAGGCGCAATACCTGGACCTAAAAAAGGAATAGTAACTATTAAGGCGACGGTTAAAAAGCAATAATTCAGGCGGAAAGGAGGATGTAAAATGCCTAAAGTAAATGTTTATAACATGTTAGGAGAACAAGTAGGTGAAATTGAATTAAGCGACAATATATTTGGAATCGAAGTAAACCAACATGTAGTTTATGAAGTTGTAAAAAACCAACTTGCAAATAAGAGACAAGGTACACAATCCACTAAAACTAGAGCAGAAGTAAGAGGCGGTGGTAGAAAACCTTGGAAACAAAAAGGTACTGGTAGAGCAAGACAAGGAAGTACAAACGCACCACATTTCACAGGTGGTGGAGTTACATTTGGACCAAAGCCAAGAGATTACAGTTATAAGGTGCCTAAGAAAGTTAGAAGACTTGCACTAAAATCAGCTTTAACTTCAAAAGTTCTAAACAATGAAATAATTGTAATTGATGAAATAAACTTTGATACTCCTAAAACTAAAGATATGGCTAACTTCTTAACTAAAATCAATGCTGATAAGAAAGCTCTAATCGTTATGGGAGAAAGAAATACAAATGTAATTAGATCAGCAAACAATATCCCAAATGTAGCAACTGCTCTTGTTAATACAATAAATGTTTATGATATATTAAAATACAATTCATTTATTATAACTAAAGATGCAGTAAGTAAAGTGGAGGAGGTGTATGCATAATGCGTAATCCACACGATATTATCATCAGACCAATAATAACTGAGAGAAGTATGGATGATATGGCATACGGCAAATATACTTTTGTGGTTGATAAAAAAACTAATAAGGCTGAAGTAAAAAAAGCTGTAGAAACTATATTCGGTGTAACAGTTGAAAAAGTAAGCACTATGAATATGCTTGGTAAAATCAAGAGACAAGGTGCTCATTCTGGTAAAAGACCAGATTGGAAAAAAGCTATAGTAAAATTAACTGAAGACTCTAAGAGAATAGAATTCTTCGAAGGAATGGAATAGAAGTTTTATAGAAGGAGGGAAAAACAATGAGCATTAGAAAATTTAAACCAACTTCCCCTGCACTTAGACAAATGACAGTTTCTTCATTTGAAGAAATCACAAAAACAGAGCCTGAAAAGTCACTAGTTGTTAATTTAAATAGAAGTGGTGGAAGAAACTCTCAAGGCCGAATTACTATTCGTCACAGAGGTGGTGGAGCTAAGAGAAAATATAGAATAATAGATTTCAAAAGAGATAAAGATGGAATACCAGGTCGTGTAGCTGCTATTGAATATGATCCTAATAGAACAGCAAACATTGCTCTTATATTTTATGTTGATGGTGAGAAAAGATATATACTTGCTCCACATAAATTAAATGTAGGAGATATGATAGAATCTGGAGAAAAAGCAGATATTAAAATTGGTAATTCTTTAAAACTAAAAGATATACCAGTAGGTACAACTGTTCACAATGTTGAATTGAAACCTGGAAAAGGTGCACAACTTGTTAGATCAGCAGGAGCATCTGCTCAATTAATGGCAAAAGAAGGGGAATTCGCACAACTTAGACTTCCTTCAGGAGAATTTAGACTAGTTAGAATTGATTGTAGAGCTACTATAGGTCAAGTTGGAAATTTATCTCATGAACTTATTACTATCGGTAAAGCTGGTAGAAGTAGACATATGGGTATTAGACCTACTGTTAGAGGTACTGCAATGAACCCTGTTGACCATCCACACGGAGGTGGAGAAGGTAGAGCACCTATTGGTATGGCTGCACCATCAACTCCATGGGGTAAACCAGCACTGGGACTTAAGACTAGAAAGAAAAGCAAGAAATCAAACAAATATATCGTAAGAAGAAGGACTAAGTAGTTTAATATCTGAAAGGAGGAGTAATCATGGGTAGATCTCTTAAAAAAGGACCCTTTTGTGATGATCATCTTCTAAAAAAAGTAGAAGAGCTAAACAAAAGCAATGAAAAGAAAGTTATAAAAACATGGTCACGTCGTTCAACTATATTTCCAGATATGGTTAACCATACAATAGCTGTACATGACGGAAGAAAACATGTTCCCATATATATTACTGAGGATATGGTAGGCCACAAACTAGGTGAATTTGTTTCAACGAGAACTTTTAGATCTCATATTGATAAAAACGAAAGATCATCTGGTGTAAGATAGAGAAGAAGGAGGGAAATATAGTGGAAGCTAGAGCTATAGCGAAATATATACGAATTTCACCTTTAAAGGTAAACTTCATATGTAGAGAAATTACAGGCAAGCAAGTAGACGAAGCCTTAGCGATCTTGAAGTTTACACCTAAAAGAGGAGCGAAAGTTCTTGAAAAGGTTCTAAACTCTGCAGTTGCAAATGCTGAAAACAATTTTAATATGGATAGAGATAGCCTTTATGTATCAGAAGCTTTTGCTAATGATGGTCCACATATGAAAAGATGGAGACCAAAAGCGAAAGGTATGGCTTATCCAATAATAAAAAGAAGTAGTCATATAGGAGTAGTAGTTAAAGAAAGAGATTAGAAAAGGAGGGATAGTTAATGGGTCAAAAAGTTAACCCACACGGTCTAAGGGTCGGCATAGTTAAAGACTGGGATTCCAAATGGTATGCAGATAAGAAAACATTTAATGAATATTTAGTAGAAGACCATAAAATTCGTGAGTTCGTTAAGAAGAAACTATTTATCTCTGGTATTTCTAAAATTGAAATAGAGAGAGCAGCTAATAGAATTAAACTTACAGTATTCACTGCAAAACCAGGAATGGTAATAGGTAAAGGTGGTTCTGGAGTAGAAGAACTAAGATTAGATATTGAAAGAATGACTAAAAAATCTGTAGTTGTAAATGTTGAAGAAATAAAAATTCCGGAGTTAGATGCTCAATTAGTTGCTGAAAACATTGCATCTCAACTTGAAAGAAGAGTTTCATTTAGAAGAGCAATGAAACAAGCAATACAAAGAACTATGAGATTTGGTGGAAAAGGAATTAAAACTCAAGTTGCAGGAAGAGTTGGTGGAGCAGATATGGCGAGAACTGAAGGCTATAGTGAAGGATCAATACCTCTGCAAACCCTAAGAGCAGATATAGATTATGGATTTGCTGAAGCAAATACTACCTTCGGTAAAATTGGTGTAAAAGTATGGCTATATAAAGGCGAAATTCTTCCTACTAAAAAGGTTGCAAAAGTAGAAGAAAATATTGAAAAATAGATTAAATGCCGTAGGAAGGAGGAAAATAAAATGTTAATGCCTAAAAGAGTAAAATATCGTAGAGTTCATAGAGGAAGAATGAAAGGTAAGGCAACTCGTGGTAATACAATTACTTATGGTGAGTTTGGTCTACAAGCTCTAGAGCCAACTTGGATTACTTCCAATCAAATAGAAGCAGCAAGAAGAGCTATGACAAGATATGTTAAGAGGGGCGGTAATGTTTGGATAAAGGTATTCCCAGACAAACCAGTTACAGAAAAACCTGCTGAAACACGTATGGGTTCTGGAAAAGGTTCACCTGAATATTGGGTAGCAGTAGTAAAACCAGGTAGAATATTATTTGAAATGGGTGGAGTATCTGAAGAAGATGCTAGAGAAGCAATGAGACTAGCTGCACATAAATTGTCAATAAAGACAAAGTTTGTTACTCGTGAAGAAGCGCAGGAAAAGGGTGGTGAAGCTAATGAAAGTTAAGGAAGTACGCCAATTATCAGAGGTGGAATTAAATAATAAGTTATCAGAATTAAAAACTGAATTATTCAACTTGAGATTTCAATTGGCTACTGGTCAATTAGACAATCCTTTGAGAATAAAAACAGTGAGAAAAGATATAGCTCGTGTGAAGACAATAGTTAGAGAACGAGAACTAGGCATAGGAAAGGAGGTTTAATCTTAGATGGAAAGAGGAAATCGTAAGGTTAGAATGGGCACTGTTGTAAGCGATAAAATGGATAAAACCGTGGTCGTTGCTGTTGAAACTTTCGTAACACATCCCTTGTATAAGAAACAACTAAAGCATACCACTAAGTTTAAAGCTCATGATGAAAATAATGAGTGTGGAATTGGTGACGTTGTTAGAATAATGGAAACAAGACCACTTAGCAAGGATAAAAGATGGAGAGTCGTAAATATAGTAGAAAAGGCTAAATAATTTTTTAACCTAGGAAGGAGGTATTCGAATGATTCAAACGGAAAGCCGTATGAGGATAGCTGATAATTCGGGCGCTAAAGAAGTATTAGTTATCAGAGTATTAGGTGGAACAAATAAGAAATATGCTAGAGTTGGAGATATAGTAATTTGTACCGTTAAAACAGCAACACCCGGTGGAGTTGTTAAAAAGGGTGATGTAATTAAAGCAGTAGTTGTAAGAACAAAATATGGTGTGAGAAGAAACGACGGATCTTATATCAAATTTGATGATAATGCAGCTGTTGTTATAAAAGATGACAAGAACCCAGTAGGCACTCGTATATTTGGACCTGTTACTAGGGAACTTAGAAGAGGAAACTTTATGAAAATAATATCCTTAGCACCGGAAGTACTATAGGAGGAGGTGTAAAGCATGCATGTAAAGAGTGGAGATACAGTAGTTGTTATTGCTGGAAAAGATAAAGGAAAAAAAGGCAAAGTATTAAAAGCGTTTCCTAAAGAAAATAGAGTTGTGGTTGAAAGCGTAAACATGCTTACTAAACATAAAAAAGCCCAAGGTCCTCAATCACCTGGTGGAATAATTAAATTTGAAGGAACAATTAATGCTTCAAATGTTATGCACTTTTGTGAGAAAGACAAAGCTGGCGTTAGAGTAGGTTATAATATATTAGCAGATGGCAAAAAAGTAAGAGTTTGCAAGAAATGTGGAGAAGTTCTAGATAAATAGTCTAATGTAGAGGGGAGGTAATAGGAATGGCTTCCAGATTGAAGGAAAAGTATACTAATGAAGTAGTAAAAGCACTAATGGAAAAATTTCAATATGAAAATATCATGCAAGTTCCAAGACTTGAAAAAGTGATAATTAATATGGGCGTTGGTGAAGCAAGAGATAATCCTAAAATACTTGAATCAGCCGTAAAGGAATTAGAAATTATTGCTGGACAAAAAGCTGTTGTTACAAAGGCTAAAAAGTCAATAGCAAATTTCAAATTACGTGAAGGTATGAATGTAGGTACTAAAGTTACTCTAAGAGGAGAAAGAATGTATGAATTCTTAGATAAACTAATGAATATTGCATTACCAAGAGTAAGAGACTTTAGAGGAGTAAGCGACACTTCTTTTGATGGTAGAGGAAACTATGCACTAGGAATCAAAGAGCAATTAATATTCCCAGAAATTGAATACGATAAAATAGACTCTATTAGAGGACTAGATATTGTAATAGTTACCACAGCGGAAACAGATGAAGAAGCAAAAGCATTCTTAGCACAAATGGGTATGCCCTTTAAAAAGTAAAGAAGGAGGGAAAAAATTTTGGCAAAGAAATCTATGGTTGTAAAACAACAAAAAAAACAAAAATTCAGTAGTAGAGAATATACTAGATGCAAAATATGCGGAAGACCACATGCTGTATTGAGAAAATATGGAATCTGCCGTATTTGTTTTAGAGAATTAGCATATAAAGGTCAAATACCTGGAGTTAGAAAAGCTAGCTGGTAGTAAGAGCTTATGAAAGGAGGTAACTAAATTATGATGACAGACCCAATCGCAGATATGTTAACGAGAATAAGAAATGGAAATAATGCTAAGCATGATTCCGTTGATGTTCCTGCTTCAAACATTAAGAAACAATTAGCTCAAATCCTATTAAATGAAGGATTCATTAAAGGCTTTGATGTAATAGATGATGAGAAACAAGGCATTATAAGAGTAGATTTAAAATATGGGAAACAAAAAGAAAAAGTAATTTCTGGAATCAAAAGAATTTCTAAACCAGGACTTAGAGTTTATGTAAAAGGTGACGAAGTTCCTAGAGTTTTAGGTGGGCTTGGAATTGCAATTCTTTCTACATCCCAAGGGATTATGACTGATAAAGTTGCTAGAAAAGAAGGTATAGGCGGAGAAGTTATTTGTTATGTATGGTAATAAATAATTAGATTACATGAAGGAGGTGCACTCATGTCAAGAATAGGATTAAAACCAATTGATATTCCATCTGGCGTTGAGATTAAAATAGATGATAACAATTTAGTAGAAGTAAAGGGTCCAAAAGGACAATTATCAGAAAAGATAAATTCTGAAATGACAATAAAAATAGAAGATGGTGTGCTTACAGTAGCTAGACCAACAGAGAACAAAAAGCATAGATCACTTCATGGTTTATCAAGAACTTTAATTTCGAACATGATAGTAGGAGTTACAGAGGGATATGCTAAAACATTAGAAATTGAAGGAACTGGATATAGAGCAGCTAAACAAGGAAGCAAATTAGTGCTTACATTAGGATACTCACATCCATTAGAACTTGAAGACCCAGCAGGTATTGAAGTAGAAGTTCCTGCACAAAATAGAATTATCGTAAAAGGTATCAACAAACAACAAGTTGGTAACTATGCAGCAAACATCAGAGATTATAGAAAACCTGAACCTTATAAAGGTAAAGGAATTAGATATTCAGGCGAAATAGTAAGACGTAAGGTTGGTAAGACTGGTAAGTAGAAGGGAGTGAATAATATTGCTAAAGAAAGTAAATAAGAATGAAAATAGACAAGCAAGACATGAGAGAGTTAGAAAAAAAATTAGTGGAACTCCTTCTAGACCAAGACTAAATATATTTAGAAGTGGCAACCACATGTATGCACAACTAATTGATGACTCAATCGGCAATACATTAGTTTCAGCTTCTACGCTAGATAAATCTGCAGACCTTACTTCCACATGTAATAAAGAAGCTGCTAAATATGTTGGAGAAACAATAGCTAAAAGAGCCTTAGAAAAAGGAATCGAAGAAGTAGTGTTTGATAGAAGCGGATATATTTATCACGGAAGAGTTAAAGAACTTGCTGAAGCAGCAAGAGGAGCTGGACTTAAATTCTAGTAGAGGAGGGGAATCAATGGAACGTTCATATAAAGCTGGAAACGAAGTAGAATTAAAAGAAAGAGTTGTTAGTATCAACCGTGTAACTAAGGTTGTAAAAGGCGGTAGAAACTTTAGATTCAGTGCTTTAGTTGTAGTAGGAGACGAAAATGGTAATGTTGGCGTTGGAATGGCTAAGGCATTAGAAGTACCTGAAGCAATTAGAAAAGCAATCCAAGATGCTAGAAAACATATGGTATCAGTTCCACTTGTTGGGACAACAATACCTCATGAGATAATTGGAGAATTTGGAGCAGGAAGAGTATTACTTAAACCATCTAAAGAAGGTACTGGAGTTATAGCAGGAGGAGCAGTTCGTGCTGTATGTGAATTAGCTGGAATAAGAGATATAAGAACAAAATGTTTAGGAACAAACAATCCTAGAAATGTCGTAAATGCTACATTAGCAGCTCTTAAAGGACTTAAGAGAGCAGAAGATGTTGCGAAATTAAGAGGAAAAACTGTAGAAGAAATATATGGTTAGGGGGGATTAAAGGTGGCTATGATTAAAATTAAGTTAGTTAAAAGCCTCATCGGGAAACCTGAAACCCACAAGAGAACAATAGAGGCTCTAGGATTTAAAAAGATTGGTCAGGTAGTGGAAAAGAATGATACCCCTCAAATTAGAGGTATGATACATCAAGTAGACTACATGGTTGAAGTATTAGATTAAGCTAAAAGGAGGTGTACCTATGAAACTAAATGATTTAAGACCAAATGCTGGTGGAGGAACTAAGACTAAGAAAAGACTTGGTAGAGGTATCGGTTCTGGTCTTGGCAAAACATCAGGTAAAGGTCATAAAGGTCAAAACGCAAGATCTGGTGGAGGAGTTAGACCAGGGTTTGAAGGTGGACAAATGCCATTGTTTAGAAGGATTCCAAAGCGTGGCTTTACAAATATATTTGCAAAAGAATATGCAATAGTTAACATTGAAGAATTAAATAGATTTACAGAAAATACTGTTGTTACTCCAGAACTTTTATTTAACGAAGGAATAGTTAAAAAAGGAAAAGCAATAGATGGAGTTAAGATACTTGGAGACGGAGAACTTAGCATCAAGCTTACTGTACAGGCACAAAAATTTAGTAAAACTGCCGCTGAGAAGATTGAAGCTGCAGGAGGAAAGGCAGAGGTGATATAAATGCTTTCAACCTTAAGGAATGCCTGGAGAGTACCAGAGATCAGAAAGAAAATTATATTCACATTATTAATGCTATTAGTTTTCAGACTAGGCTCTAGTATACCAGTGCCATACATGAATAAACAAGTTATAGCGGATATTTTTCAAGCATCTAAAGGTGGGATCTTGCAATTCCTTGACTTAATGGGCGGTGGAACATTTAGTAGCTTCAGTATCTTTGCTACTAATATTTATCCATATATTACTGCTTCAATTGTCATTCAATTACTGACTATAGCTATTCCTAGATTAGAAGAATTAGCTAAGGAAGGCGAAGAAGGCAAAAAGAAAATTACTAGATATACAAGATATGCTGCTATAGGATTAGCATTAATCCAAGCAATAGGTTATACCTATGGACTATTTAGTTCAGCATTAATGACTACAAGTAAAATTCAAGATGCGATAGTAATATTATCAATGGTAGCTGGTACTGCATTTTTAATGTGGATTGGAGATATGATAACAGAAAAGGGTATAGGAAATGGTATATCACTTATAATCTTTATTGGTATAATATCTAAATTACCAACAACAATGATAAACACATTTAACTTAATAAAAATAGGTCAACTAAATATAATAAAAGCATTAATTTTCGGTATAGTATTTTTAGCAATTATTGCTTTTGTTGTTGCATTACAAGAAGGGGAAAGAAGAATCCCTGTGCAATATGCTAAAAGGGTAGTTGGAAGAAAGATGTATGGCGGTCAATCTACACATATACCTATTAAAGTATCAATGTCTGGAGTTATGCCAGTAATATTTGCTTCGTCTTTGCTAGCATTTCCACAGACTATTGCCTTGTTTACTAAAGGTGGAGTATCAACATGGATTGAAAAATGGTTAACTCCACAAGGTAGCGTAGGTATTTGGATATACTCCATACTAAATATCATATTAATTATGTTCTTTACTTATTTCTATACAGCTATTCAATTTAATACTGTAGAATATTCAAAGAACTTACAACAAAATGGTGGATTTATTCCAGGTATTAGACCAGGAAGACCAACATCAGAACATTTAAACAGAACTGTAAATAGAATTACCTTTGTAGGTGGTTTAGCATTAGCAATTTTAGCTTCTTTACCTATTATATTGTCCAAGATATTTAACATGGACGTTAACTTTGGTGGAACAGCTGTTATTATAGTTGTCGGTGTTGCTTTAGAAACAGTTAAGCAAATCGAAGCTCAAATGTTAATGAGACATTATAAAGGATTCTTAAATTAAGCTATAGGAGACGATTATTGTGCGACTGATTTTACTAGGACCACCTGGTGTAGGAAAAGGTACTCAAGCATCAGCTATAGTTCAAAAATACAATATACCACATATATCAACAGGTGATATATTCAGAGCAAACATAAAAGAAGGCACTGAATTAGGAAAAGAGGCTAAAAGTTACATGGATAAAGGCCTTTTAGTACCTGATGATCTTGTGGTTTCAATTGTGAAAGATAGATTATCTAAAGAAGACTGCAAAGATGGATTTCTACTAGATGGATTTCCAAGAACAATTTATCAAGCAGATGCATTAGGCAAAGAGCTTAATGAAATGAGTATAAAACTTGATAAAGTTGTTAATATTGATGCAGATAAGGAAATTTTAATTGAAAGAGCTATTGGCAGAAGAATTTGCAAAAAATGTGGAGCTACTTATCATATTACATTTAATCCACCTAAGAGTGATAATATCTGTGATTTTGATGGGGAAGACTTATTCCAAAGAGATGATGATGTTAGAGAAACAGTGGCTACTAGGATAGAAGTATATCTAAAAGAGACACAACCTCTAATTGATTATTATCAAGGAAAAGGGCTAATACTTAATGTAAATGGAACTAGACCAATAGACGAAATCTTTGCAACTATAGTAAAAGCTTTAGAGAACTAAAACAATATACACTGTGTTAAGCAGCTCAAAAAACTATTATAAAGAGGTGAATTTATAATGGATTTAAGTAACCACATAAGCATTGGTCAAGTGGTTAAGTCGAGAGCTGGAAGGGATAAAGGAAGAATTTTCCTAGTCATTAATATAATCGATGAGAAAAATGTATTGATTGTAGATGGGGACTTGAGAAAATTAGATAATCCAAAACAGAAAAAATTAAAACATTTAATTATATACAACACTGTTGTATCAGAATTAAGCTATCAATTAGACAATAATATTGAGATTAATAATGCATATATTAGAAAAATATTAGAACCTTTCAATAAGAGTTTCTAAATTTGTGTGAACAGGAGGTTCGAAAACCTAATGCCTAAAGATGATGTTATTGAAGTTGAAGGTACAGTAGTAGATGCTTTACCTAATGCTATTTTTAAAGTAAAACTAGAAAATGGTCATGAAATACTGGGACATATTTCTGGTAAACTAAGGATGAATTATATAAGGATACTTCCTGGAGATAAAGTAACAATAGAACTGTCACCCTACGATTTGACTAGAGGCAGAATAACCTGGCGAAACAAGTAGCATAGGAGGGATTTAAATGAAGATTAGACCATCAGTTAAAAAGATGTGTGAGAAATGCAAAATAATTAAAAGACATGGAAAAGTCATGATTATTTGCGAAAATCCAAGGCACAAACAAAAACAAGGTTAATTATTTAATTATAATACGCAGCTGCTTATGTATATGTAGATTTTATAGGAGGTGTAAACATTAATGGCTAGAATATCAGGTGTTGACTTACCGAGAGATAAGAGAGTCGAAGTTGGTCTAACTTATATCTTTGGAATTGGGAGACCAAGATCAAATGAAATTTTAATAAAAGCTGGTGTTAATCCAAACACTAGAGTAAAAGATTTAACAGAATCTGAAGTAGCAAGCCTAAGAGCTGTTATAGATGGTTACCATGTAGAAGGTGACCTAAGAAGAGAAATAGCTTTAAATATTAAAAGACTTAGAGAAATCAACTGTTATAGAGGAATTAGACATAGAAGAGGACTTCCAGTAAGGGGTCAAAGAACTAAGACTAATGCAAGAACGAGAAAAGGTCCTAAGAGATTAGTGGCTAAAAAAGGTAAGAAGTAGGAAAAGGAGGGGAAATAAGTGGCAGTTAAAAAAGGCAAAGTGACTCGTGTTAGAAGAAGAGAGCGTAAGAACATTGAGAGAGGTCAAGCACATATCTCATCAACATTTAACAATACAATGGTTACCTTAACTGATATGCAAGGAAATGTATTGTCATGGGCAAGTGCTGGACAGTTAGGCTTTAGAGGTTCTAGAAAATCCACTCCTTTCGCAGCACAACAAGCAGCTGAGGAAGCAGCTAAAAAAGCTATGGAACATGGCTTGAAGAGTGTAGAAGTATTCGTTAAAGGACCTGGATCAGGAAGAGAAGCAGCTATTAGATCATTACAAGCAACAGGACTAGAAGTAAATATGATTAAAGATGTTACTCCAATTCCTCACAATGGTTGTAGACCACCAAAAAGAAGAAGAGTATAATAGGAGGTGTAAATAGATGGGAAGATATACAGGTCCAGTTTGTAGACTATGTCGTAGAGAAGGTATGAAATTATTTCTTAAGGGAGATAGATGTTACACTGATCAATGCGCAATAGTAAAAAGAAATTATGCACCAGGACAACATGGACAATCAAGAAAAAAAGTAACTGAATATGGAATGCAACTTAGAGAAAAACAAAAAGTTCGTAGATTCTATGGTATTTCTGAATCTCAAATGGTAAAATATTTCAATATGGCAGATAAATCTAAGGGTAAAACAGGTGATAACCTACTTAAAACTCTTGAACTTAGATTAGACAATGTAGTATATAGAATGGGCTTTGGTTCATCAAGAGCAGAAGCTAGACAATTAGTTACACATGGTCATTTCTTAGTAAATGGTTCTAAATTTGATATACCTTCAGCACTTCTTTCTGTTGGAGATGTTGTTCAGGTAAAAGAAAGAACTAAAGGTAGTGAAAAAATTAAAGGGTTAATAGATAATCATAATGGAAACACTGTTAAATGGATAAGTATGGATCTTGATCAATTAAAGGGTAGCATAGTAGCTGAGCCAACTAGAGAGGATATAGATATTCCAGTAGAAGAACACTTAATCGTTGAGTTATATTCTAAATAATAGTATTCAAAACAAAATCAGTTGCCCTCATACTTTAACAAACCAAATTTTAAGGAGGGTTAATGTTAATGATAGAAATTGAAAAACCAAGAATTGAAATTCTAGAATTGAGCGATGATGAATCTTATGGAAAGTTTATGGTAGAGCCTCTTGAGAGAGGTTATGGCATTACTTTAGGAAATTCACTAAGAAGGGTATTATTATCTTCATTACCTGGTGCAGCTGTATCCTCAATTAAAGTTCAAGGAGTGCTGCATGAATTTTCTACTATACCAGGTGTATTAGAAGATGTACCAGAAATAATATTGAATATCAAAGGTATTGCTGCACGATCATATTCTGATGAGCCAGTTACATTAAGAATAGAGGCTCAAGGGGCTCAGACTATAACTGCAGGAGATATTATTACAGGTTCAGATGTTGAAATTATAAATCAAGACCATCATATTGCTACCATAAATGAAGATAGTAATCTATACATGGAACTTGAGCTTATGAAAGGTAGAGGTTATGTAGTAGCTGATAAAAACAAGAAGGATGGTCAACCAGTAGGTATCATACCTGTTGATTCAGCTTTTACACCAGTAAGTAAGGTCAATTTCAATGTAGAGAACACTAGAGTAGGTCAAATAACAGACTATGACAGGTTAGTACTAGAGGTATGGACAAATGGAACTATGGGCGCAGATGAAGCTACTTCCTTAGGAGCAAAAATACTTACAGAACACCTAAACCTTTTTATTGGGCTAACTGATCATGTCAGTGAAGTTGAAATAATGGTAGAAAAAGAAGAGGACAAGAAAGAGAAAGTTCTAGAGATGACAGTTGAAGAATTGGATCTTTCTGTTCGTAGCTATAATTGTTTAAAGAGAGCAACTATAAATACAGTTGAAGAGTTAACTCTAAAGACTGAAGAAGATATGATGAAAGTGAGAAATCTTGGTAAGAAATCCCTTGAGGAAGTACAAAGAAAACTTGCTGAATTAGGATTAGGCCTTAAAAAATCTGATGAGTAACAAGGCATGAAGGAGGGATAAATGTGACAACTTTAAGAAAACTTGGTCGCCCTACAGATCATAGAAAAGCAATGCTTAGAAATCTAGTAACATCCTTGTTAAGAAGCGAAAGAATAGAAACAACAGTTACAAGAGCTAAGGAAACAAAAAGAATGGCAGAAAGAATGATTACCTTAGCAAAAAGAGGAGACTTACATGCTAGAAGACAAGTTTTAGCTTATGTATATGATGAAGATGTAGTAACAAAACTATTTGAAGAAATTGGACCAAAATACAAGGACAGAAACGGTGGCTATACTAGAATAATGAAGGTTGGACCTCGCCGTGGAGACGGAGCTGAAATTGCAATATTAGAATTAGTATAAAAAGTAGGGGATTAAGTTAAAGCTTAGTCCCTTTTCTTATGACCTAACACAGCGAAGGTACTGAGCTGATGTAGGTCAAACGCAATGAGCACCAAATCTATACGACCGATAGGGAGTAAATAGATTTGAGTTGCGAAACTGAGGGAAATGACCTAAATCTATAATAATGTGAATTGAAGATTGAATTAGGGGTATTCTTATGTTATATTAGATAATGGAAATAATAAAAGGTCGAGGGATAAAAATGGATAATATAATGATTCAAATTGAAGATGTAACATATGAGTATAAATCCTTAATTGATGAAAGCGTTCAGCAAGCAGTTAAAAATATAAGCCTAGAAGTAAAAAAAGGAGAATTTTTAGTGGTACTTGGTCATAATGGATCAGGCAAATCCACTTTAGCAAAACTCATGAATGGTCTAATACTGCCTACTAGGGGTAAGGTTTATGTCATGGGTATGGATACTGCAGACAATGATAAAATCTGGAACATAAGAGAAAAAGCAGGGATGGTATTTCAAAATCCAGATAATCAAATAGTTGCAACTATTGTAGAAGAAGATGTAGCCTTTGGTCCTGAAAATCTTGGTGTGCCACCTTTGGAAATAAGAAAAAGAGTAGATGAATCCTTAGCCATAGTAGAGATGTCAGAGTATAAAAAGCACGCACCACACCTATTATCTGGGGGACAAAAACAAAGGGTAGCTATAGCTGGAATACTGGCTATGGAGCCAGATTGCATTATTTTTGATGAGCCAACTGCCATGTTAGATCCAACAGGTAGAATAGAAGTCATGAATACAATAAAGAAATTAAATAAAGATGAAAATAAAACAATAGTTTTGATTACTCATTATATGGATGAAGCAGTTGAAGGAGATAGAATTCTTGTAATGGAAAAAGGGGAAATAGTTATGAGAGGAACTCCAAAAGAAGTATTCAAGCAAGTAGAAAAATTAAAAGAACTAGGACTAGATGTACCTCAAGTAACAGAATTAGCGCATGAACTCCGAAAAGAAGGATTAGAATTAAATGGAGATGTTTTATCAATAGATGAGTTGGTGGAATTACTATGATAATGAAAATAAATAACTTAAACTATATATATAATCCTAACACACCCTTTGAAAAAAAAGCCTTAGATAATATTAATGTAGAAATAAACCAAGGCGAGTTCATTGGGTTAATAGGGCATACAGGCTCTGGGAAATCTACTTTAGTGCAACATTTGAACGGTTTAATGAAGCCCACATCAGGAAGTATAATAATAGAGGATGTAAATATCACTGAAAAAGATGCGAACCTTAGATTAGTCAGGCAGAAGGTTGGGTTAGTATTTCAATATCCTGAACATCAACTATTTGAAGAAACCATATATAAGGATATTGCTTTTGGACCTAAAAACTTAGGTTTAAATGAAGAAGAAATCTTAATTAGAGTCAAAGAATCTATGGAGCAGGTAGGCTTAGATTTTGAAAGCCTAAAAGACAGATCCCCCTTCGAACTTTCAGGTGGACAGAAAAGAAGAGTAGCAATAGCAGGGGTACTTGCTATGAAACCTAAGATATTAGTATTAGATGAACCAACAGCTGGATTAGATCCTAATGGAAGAGATGAAATTTTAGGGGAGATAAGAAAGCTCTATGAAAAAGAAGGCATAACCATTATACTAGTATCCCATAGTATGGAAGATGTAGCGAAACTAGTTAATCGAATATTAGTCATGCATAGAGGGAAGTTAGCCATGGATGACGAAACTAGAGAGGTATTTAAAAGAGCAGATGAATTAGAACAATTAGGATTAGGAGTACCACAGATAACAAAGTTTATGAAGATATATAAGGACAAGGGTAATGATGTAAAAGACACTATCTTAACTGTAGAAGAGGCAAAAGAAGAAATAATAAAGTATTTAAGGAGAAAGAAAGATGCTTAAAGATATAACCATAGGTCAATTTTTTCCTGGGGATACAATAATTCATAGATTGGACCCAAGAATAAAAATAATTATAGTATCATTATTCATAGCATCCCTATTTTTTGTAGATAGTTTTATACCATATATATTTGTCTTAGGATTTATACTTGCTGTAGTTAATATATCAAAGGTGCCACTTAAGTTTATATTAAAGGGATTAAAACCACTTTTATTTATTATATTGATAACTTTCATCATAAATGTTTTAATGACTAAAGGAGAAGTATTAGTAGAATTTGGTCCATTGGTCATAACTAAAGAAGGATTGTATCTTGCGGTATTTATGGCATTAAGACTTGTATTTCTTATAACAGGTACATCGCTCCTTACATTAACTACATCCCCAATTGCTCTAACTGATGGAATAGAAAAACTCTTATCCCCATTTAAAAAGATTGGACTACCAGCTCATGAACTAGCTATGATGATGACAATTGCTTTACGATTTATACCTACCTTACTTGAAGAAACTGATAAAATAATGAAGGCTCAAATGGCAAGAGGAGCAGATTTTGAATCAGGCAATATACTAAGTAGAGCTAAAAATCTAGTACCCTTATTAGTACCATTGTTTATAAATGCATTTAGGAGGGCAGATGAGCTTGCAACTGCCATGGAGGCACGATGCTATAGAGGTGGAGACAACAGAACTAGACTAAATGAATTGAAACTAAAAAGATTAGATATAGTATCTTTAATATCTATGACAATATTTTTTGGACTTATTATTTATACTAGATATATATAGGAGTAATTATGAAAAATATTAAGCTTACCATTGAATATGAAGGTACAAATTATTCTGGATGGCAAAGGCAGAATAATTGTATAACGATACAAGGAAAATTAGAAGAAGCCCTAGAGCAAATGACCAAAGAGAAGATAAACCTCCTGGGATCAGGTAGAACTGATGGTAAAGTCCATGCACTAGGTCAGGTAGCAAATTTCTTTACCAATTCAAATATTCCAGGGGATAGATATAAATATGCATTAAAATATCTATTACCTGAAGATATTAGTATAGTTGAATCAGAAGAAGTAGATTTAAACTTTCATTCAAGATTTAGTGCCACTAAAAAAAGATATAAATACATTGTTTATAATGGCAAATTGCCAAAGGCCATATATAGGAATTTTTCTTATCATGTATCGCATAATCTTGACATAAATGCAATGAGAGAAGCTTCAAAGCACTTCATTGGGACTCATGATTTTTGTTCTTTTATGACATCTCATGCAAATGTACACAGTACAATTAGAACAATTAACGAAATAAAAATTGAAAAAAGCAATAATTTAATAGAATTTACTATAGAAGGAAATAGCTTTCTCCACAATATGGTAAGAATAATGGTAGGAACCTTAATTTTTGTTGGCATTGGCAGATTTGATAAATCTGAAATACCGAGAATAATATTGGAAAAAAATAGAAAAGCAGCAGGGCCTACAGCCCAACCACAAGGGTTATTTTTAGAAAAAGTTTATTACTCTTAAAAACATCTTGACATAGATGGTTACTTGTATTAGAATAGATTAGAGTGTTTTAAAAAAGACCCGGAAACTTTTTTAATATTGACTGCTCAACTGTTGGTATAAGGAGGGAAATTGATGAAAAGCTTTATGGCTAAGACAAACGAAATTGATAGAAAATGGTATGTAATAGATGCTGAAGGTAAGGTGCTAGGAAGACTAGCTACAGAAGTAGCTAATATATTGAGTGGAAAAAACAAACCAATATATACTCCTCATGTAGACACAGGAGATTTTGTTATCATTATCAACGCAGACAAAATTAAATTAACAGGTAAAAAATTGGATCAAAAGCATTATGTATATCATACAGGACATCCAGGCGGATTAAAGGAAATACCATATAGAAGATTAATAGTTGATAAACCAGAATTAATTATTCAACTAGCAGTAAAAGGAATGCTTCCAAAAAGTAGCCTTGGTAGAAATATGATTAAAAAATTAAAAGTATATAGTGGAGCTGAGCATAATCACGAAGCTCAACAACCTGAAATATATGAAATTTAATGCTCACGAGAAAGGAGGACTGTAAGTGGCTAATATACAATTTATTGGAACAGGAAGAAGAAAGACTTCCATAGCTAGAGTAAGATTAGTACCAGGAAATGGTAATATTACTATAAATAAAAGAGACATAAACGAATATTTTGACTATGAAACATTAAGAGTAATTGCAAAAGAACCTTTAGTTATCTCTGAAACAGCAGATAAATATGATGTTTTTGTAAATGTTGAAGGTGGAGGATTTACAGGTCAAGCAGGTGCGATTAGACATGGTATCGCGAGAGCACTAATAGAGTCTGACCAAGAATTGAGACCAATACTTAAAAAAGCAGGACATTTAACTAGAGATTCAAGAATGAAAGAAAGAAAGAAATACGGCTTGAAAAAAGCAAGAAGATCACCACAATTCTCAAAGAGATAATATTTACGAAATACAAAATCTCTCAAACATTTATGTTTGGGGGATTTTTTTATGCTTTTCCACGATATGAGCCATACTTTTAGTGTAAAACCTACAAAAGGGTGAGATGGTACTAATCTCCCTCACTTTGGATGCTTGCCTGTTTTTGCGGTTATCATCTTATATAATGTTTCGTGTCGAAAAAATCATGTTTCATGCATCGGACGGTTTTTTTCGAGAAACATCAGCTACAATGAAAACACGATAGTAAAACAAAAAATCAAGGAGGAAAAATAATGAAAAAACGAATTATGGGCATACTACTCACCCTGTGCATGGTACTCTCCATACTGCCGATGACGGCTTTCGCCGGATGTCCCATGGATGTGTTGATCGGAACAAATGAGCCATGGGCGATGACGAGAACCTTTGTCGTAGGCGATGCCTTTGACGGAATAGGGGAGATTTATGAACATAAAAAAGGTGGAATCATCTCCCATACCAAAAATAGGGAGTGGTGGGCAAATGGCGTTCAAATAAGGCAGGGCGACGTTTTCAAGCAGGTAGGGATGTATGAAATGATCATGCGATCGGGTAATATTGTGGCAACGCCATATAATTTTGAAGTTGTCCCTCGCTTAGACCACGGATGGCAAAATGTCAGTGAACTTACACTTATCACACCGCCGAAAACCACCTATCGCCAAGGGGCGGATCCTTTTGACCCAAGGGACATTGTCGTACGGGTTACTTTTAGGAACGGTCAGACACAGGATTTGGGCCACGAGGATTTAATGATTTTCGCAGGTTCCCGGGGTATGCGAAGTTACAAAGACGGGGTACGGGTTCTTCAAGGCTTCCGCTTTTTTGAAGCAGGAGAAAAAGATTTTATTGTAAAAGTGGCAAGTAAGCAGTTAACAATTCCATTTACAGTTACACCTTTTGTTACTTCTGTAGAATTAACTCAGCAACCTCAGAAAGGCGGCAACCGCACAGATACAACGATTCGTTCAAGCGACTTTGAAGTCCGTGCCACCTTCATAGACGGTAGTTCACAGCTTATTAACGGCGACTGCCTCCGTATATTAGGAAACGGCAACCGACTTTTTTTCGGCGGAGAGTACGATTTCGGCACAAGTCCGGTTACAGTAAATATAACTATGGGTAATTTTTCTAAAAAATGCGTACTTCATACTGTAGCAGGGCTTAACATCCTGTCATTCCCTAAAAAAACCACCTATAGTATAGGAGAGGGATTTGACATTACAGGTTTTAATGCAGTCATAAATGATAAGGGTAAAGATATAAATGTAAATGATAGAATTACATTCTATATGGATAACGTGCAACTGACCCAGGGAAGGGGGTTCACAACTGCAAGAAAAAACAGAATAGTGGAAGTAAGGTACGCCGGTAGAAAGGTGGGAGAATATACCATTCATGTATATGACAAGACTGAATCTCTTCAATCTGCACCAGTATCTGCTCCGATAAAATCACCCGCAGCAGCTGTAACAGTACCAGAAGTAAAAGTTCTTAATAACAAAGAATATGGCGGTGCACCTTACCGTGACAAGCCAGATGGCAAAGTTTTAGGTACAATCCCACAAGGTACAAAGGTTTTATTATTGGAGAAAAGAAATGACGGATATGCATGGGTTCGATGGAATGGCATGGAATATTATGTTTGGGCTGAAAGAATAGAAATTCCTTCTTCTGCATCAACAACATCAAAAGCCCCAAATGCTAATGCTATTGTATTAGAATCCGGAGATTACTATATGAAGATTGGCGATAGATATATTTATCCTGCAGGAGGAAATAATTACTGGCTTGAGCTTTCAGATAAGAAGCCCCAAAAACCATTTAGCGTTAAACTTATTAAGAACAGTGCTGACCGTGGATCTGAATACACAATCATGTATGACAGTCGCTATGTGTATATGGAAACAAGCTGCCCGACATCTATGCAATTGCACTCCAATAATGTACCCCATTCTTGGAGAATCAACACATATTCTAAATTCAGTACAATCAGGGATTACAAAAATCAATCGCTACTTGTAAACACTTTTGGAGGAGCAGTATTCGTTGCTTCCATCAGTGGTTCTGCTCCTGAATTAGGCAAAATCGTTTTCATCAAAGCTGATTAACCCCTAAATTCATGTTTCATGCAGTGGGCGTGGATTTATTATCCTTCCTCTGGCCATTTTTAAACTTCTGATTCATAAATTAAGGGATGAACACCACTTTTATCGATGTGAAGCTTGAAACCTGGCCTGCGGACGGAAGACCCATAACCGAGAAAAGACTGTAGAAAAAGCATACGAAGCGTCATAAGCAACTTACACAAGATTTACACATGGTTAGTGATATGCGCCATTGAAATATCAATATTATAGTGCTAAGGATATTGAAAACACCATTGTATATAGTGTGTTTTGGACTATTTAATTCAGTACATCAATTATGTAAGAGATAATATTTATAATATTAAAGTCAAAGAGTCACATAAATGTGGCTCTTTTATTCTGCTTAGAACATGCTATGATAAAAATGCACCCTGTCATTTATATGACAGGGTGCATTTTAAAATTATTATAAACTTAAGTATTCTTTATATTTGATTATTATATTGTTAAAAATTATCGATCTTCATCCTTTATCATTGCAACCATTCTGCCCTTTATTCCACCATCTTTTAGTTTATCAAGACCTTCTGCAATTTCATCAAAACCAATTTCAATTATTTCAGGTTGAAGATCTCCTGAGGCAATAAGCTTATAAACTTCAGCTATATCTTGAGCTGAACCGCCATTACTGCCCACAACTTCAGCTTGTTTAGTAATTAGAGTCATAATATTGAGAGTAGTTTCTAGTTTTGCCATACCTACAACAACAACACGACCGCGTTTCTTAACAACTTCAAGAGCTTGCGCCGTTGATTCACCTGAACCAGCAAAATCTATAATAACATCTAGATCAAATTGAGCCAATTGGTCTACACTTTCAACTACTTCTTTGCATCCTAAAGCAAGAGCTTTTTCACGAGCTACAGGATTTCTTGATGAAGCATAAACTTCACAACCTTTAAGAACAGCTATACGAGCACCAATTTGTCCTAATCCGCCTATACCAATCATACCAACCTTCATACCTGCTTCTACCTTACCAATATTAACTACAGCGTGGTAAGAAGTCATTCCAGCATCTGTTGCAGCAGCTGCCTCAGCAAAATTTACTCCCTCAGGTACGGGAACTAACATTTCAGCTGGAACTGCTGATTTTGTAGCATAACCTCCATCTCTACCATAGCTTGGCCCAGTTCCGTCTGACGCAAACATAGGACAAACACCAACTTTATCTCCTACTTTATATCCTTCAACTCCAGGGCCTATTTCACTTATAACTCCTGCAAATTCATGGCCAAGTATACATGGTCGTTTAGTTATAAGACCTAGCCATCCTTCATCTTCTAAAGCACCTACATCTGAATGACACAAGCCTGTTGCCATAACATCCAAAACAACATATCCTTCTTTTGCTATGGGATCTTCCTTTTTAATTAATGTTAGTGGTTCATGTGTAGTAGTAAATTGCCAACCTTTCATAATAAACCTCCTAAGATATTTATTTTGCTAACTCCTTGTTAATTATATATTTAACGAAAAATATAAACAATAGACAAAAATGCTAAGTGAAGGAAACATAAAAAACACTTTTGTCAATAATCAATTTATGCACGGTCAGAAATGATAAATTTAAAATTATCAATATATAGTGTTAGTAACCTTGATATTAGTACTATATATAATGTATTTAAGAAATATTAGTTTCGTACATCAATTCTCAAAGAGATAATCAAAAGCACTGGACTAGCAGTGCTTTTTCTTATGTTTATTTTTTACTATGGAATATACTCAATATAATTGCAATATATTTCTATAGGAGGGGGTAGAATGAGAATAATAATAATTAGGAAGAAGTATCTGCTCTTGTTTATAATGATTATATTTATGATTATTGGTTATAGACATATATCACAAAAAGGAAGAAAAGCTATACCTGTAACTTATTTACCGATTTCTAACAAAATAATAGTTATAGACCCTGGACATGGAGGGGTAGACCCTGGAGCAGTCAGTAAAAATGGTGTTAAAGAAGATGAAATCAATTTGATAATAGCTTTAAAACTAAAGAGATTAATAGAGCAAAGTGGTGGAATAGTTATTATGACTAGAGAGACAGATAAAGGATTATATACCTCGGAGTCAAAAACACTTAGGCAAATGAAAACAGAAGATTTGCATAATAGAAAGAAGCTTATAGATGCTAGTGAAAGTGATGTATTTATATCAATACATTTAAATAGCTTTATCAGATCAACATATTATGGTGCTCAAACTTTTTATAAAGAGGATTCAAAGGAAAGTGAAAATTTTGCATTAACTATACAAAAAGAACTAAGAAATATATTAGATAAGGAAAACAATAGGCAGCCACAACATAGAGACGATGTATTTCTCTTAAATGAAGTTAGCATTCCTTCAGTATTAGTAGAATGTGGATTTCTCTCAAATAGCAAAGAAGAGGAACTATTAATAGATGAAACATATCAAGAAAAAATTGCTTGGTCAATATATATTGGTTTGATGAATTATTTTAGTCAAGCAGATATAGATTAATAAATTTATATGTTAATAAAATCTGTGGATATAACTTATTGATTGTGAATATCAATTAGATAAAATTGAAAATACACTATAATTCATATTTATAAGAAGGACTATGGTTTACATAAATTATCCACCGACGATTGTGGATAATGTGGATAAAGTGGACTATATAAAAGGAAGGGTTATTAAACCCTTCCTTTTATGAAATCTATTTTAATACAAGATCTGCATCTTTTAAGTGCTTAATAATATCTAGATGTTGAGGGCATACAGATTCGCAAGCACCGCATTCAACACATTTACTGGCATCTATTTCTTGTTCAATATATCTGCTATAGCTATCCTTTGATACAGTCTCAGTACCATAGACATATATATTATTATATAATTCAAAGATGTTTGGTATAGAAACTTTCTGTGGACAAGGTAAGCAGTATTCACAGCTTGTACATCCTACTTTCACATTCTTTTCATATAAAGCAGTTACTTCATCAACGATCTTTAGCTCTTGATCAGTCAAGGAATTAGGAATTGCATCATTAGCAGTCTTTACATTTTCAATTACATGATCCATAGTTGACATTCCAGATAATACAACAGATACCTCCTCAAAATTATAAATCCATTTTAAAGCCCATTCAGCGGGAGATCTTTTAATATTACTCTTATTCCAAATAGCTGATATTTCTTCAGAAGCATTTGACAATTTTCCACCTTTAATAGGCTCCATTATCACTAAGGATATTTCTTTTTCGGCAGCATATCTCATACCCTCAAGTCCTGTCTGATATTGGCGATCCATGTAGTTTAATTGAATCTGACAAAAATCCCAAGGATACGAGTCTACAATAGTTTTAAAGATGTCTAAATTATCGTGAAATGAAAATCCTGCGTATTTTATCTTTCCTTTTCTCTTTGCTTCATCAAGGAACCCTAAAACATTTAATTCATAGATTTTATTCCAAGTCTTTTCTGACAATGAATGAAGAAGATAAAAATCAATATAATCAGTTTGAAGTCTTTTAAGCTGTTCATCTAAGTAATTCTCAAAATCCTCATATGAATTAGTCAACCATGCTGGTAGTTTAGTAGCTAAATATACTTTTTCCCTATAACCTTTACTTAATACCTCTCCAACAAATTCTTCACTATTTCCCTTATGGTATGGATAAGCGGTATCAATATAATTTATACCATTATCAATTCCATAGATTAGCATCTTGCTAGCTAAGTCTTTGTCAATCTTACCAGAATCACCTTCTAATATTGGAAATCTCATGCATCCAAAGCCCAATTTGGATACTTTTAGCTTGTCCTTTGTAAAATAACAGTATTGCATATTTTTTCCTCCTCTTGTATAATTAAATCGATACTACTAATATTATACAATTAAAATTATCTAAACTAAAGGAGTTTATTTTTACTTTATAAGGGTAACATACATGTAGTGTCAAATTATAGGAAGGAGTGGTTAAATGGAAGCAAAGAAGACCCCATTATATGATGAACATGTGAAATTGGGAGGTAAAGTAGTTGATTATGCAGGCTGGTTCCTTCCAGTGCAATACGAAGGCTTAGTAGCAGAACATGAAGCAGTTAGAAATGCAGCAGGTTTATTTGATGTATCTCACATGGGTGAAATTACAGTAAAAGGAAAGGATGCTTTAGCATATGTAGACTATCTTATGACAAATGATATAACTAAGATAGTAGACAATCAAGTAATCTATACTTTTATGTGTATGCCAAATGGAGGAGTAGTGGATGATTTATTAGTTTACAGGTTTGATAACAATGATTTTTACTTAGTTGTAAATGCTTCAAACGCTGATAAAGATTTTAAATGGATGCTTGATCAAAAGGGTAACTTCGATGTAGAAATAACTAACATTTCCGACAGTGTGGGAGAAGTTGCAATACAAGGACCTCTAGCTCAGCAAATATTACAAAAACTAACGAAGACAGATTTAAATAAAATCACATTCTTTACATTAGATAGAAATGTTGATATCAATGGAGTAGAATGCATGGTATCAAGAACTGGATATACTGGAGAAGATGGTTTTGAAGTATATACAACTAATGAAGGAATAGTAAAAGTATGGAATGACATAATGGAAGCTGGAAAAGAAGAAGGAATTAAACCAACAGGATTAGGATGTAGAGATACTCTTAGATTTGAAGCATCATTACCATTATATGGACATGAAATGTCTGAAGAAATCAACCCATTAGAAGCTGGATTCAAATACTTTGTAAAGCTTGATAAGGAAGGGGATTTTATAGGTAAAGAAGCTCTGAATAAACTATGGAGCGATGGTCTTAAGAGAAAATTAGCTGGATTTGAAATGATCGATAGAGGAATTCCAAGAGAAGGATATGAAATACAAAAAGATGGAGTAACAATAGGTCATGTAACTACAGGCTATATGTCCCCTACTCTAAAGAAAAATATTGGTAATGCACTAATTTCAACAGAATTTACTGAGTTAGGTACAGAAGTTGATATAATAATAAGAAACAAACCAGCTAAAGCTAAAATAGTAAGCAAGAAATTCTTAAAAAAATAAAAAATTAGGAGGGTTAATAATGAAAGTAGTTAAAGATTTATTTTACACAAATGATCATGAATGGGTTAAAGTTGAAGGTAATGTTGGGGTTATAGGTATAGCAGATTATGCACAACATCATTTAGGAGACATAGTTTATGTAGAACTACCTGAAGTTGATGATGAAATTGCTAAAGGAGATTCATTTGCAGCTATAGAATCAGTTAAAGCAGCATCAGACATTTATATGCCAGTTGGTGGAAAAGTAATAGAAATAAATGAAGAATTAATTGATGATCCAGCTCTTTTAAATGCAGATGCATATGAAAACTGGATGATTAAAGTAGAGATATCAGATAAGGCTGAACTAGATGAATTAATGACAAGTGAGGACTACGAAAAGTTTTTAGCTGAGGAGGAATAAAATATGTATCCATACATTCCAACGACTCACGAAGATGAACAGGAAATGTTAAAGTCCATAGGACTTAATTCATTAGATGATTTATTTAGTGATATTCCAGAGGATATGCGTTTAAATAGGGAATTGAAGCTACCTAAGTCAAAGAGTGAATTAGAAGTTAAAAATTATCTAACTTCTTTAGCAAATAAAAACTGTTCACTAAGTGAATTGACTTGTTTCCTTGGAGCAGGAGCATATGATCATTATATTCCATCAGTAGTAGACCATATTATTTCAAGATCAGAATATTATACATCATATACACCTTATCAACCTGAGATAAGCCAAGGAACATTACAATATATATTTGAGTTTCAAACATTAATAGCTAACCTTACAGGAATGGATATAGCAAATGCTTCACTTTATGATGGTGGAACTGCTGTTGTAGAAGCTGCTTTAATGGCTGCTGCATCTTCTAAGAAAGATGAGATAATCATATCTAAGACTGTAAGACCAGAGTCAATACAAATCCTTAAAACATATGCTCATGTTCAAAACCTAAAGGTTATTGAAATAGATATGAAAGATGGAGTTACTGACCTTGAAGAATTAGATAAACATGTAAATGATAATACTGCAGCTGTAATAGTTCAAAGCCCAAACTTCTTTGGAATTATTGAGGACTTAAAAGCTACAGGAGAAATTGCTCATAAGGCTAAAAAAGCTAGCTTCATTGCTTCAGTTGACCCAATTTCCCTTGGTATATTAAAGAAACCAGGAGAATTAGGAGTTGATGTAGTAGTAGGAGAAGGTCAAGGCTTGGGTATACCCGTTGCATTTGGTGGACCATATCTAGGATTTATGGCTACTAAGAGTGATTATATGAGAAAATTACCAGGTAGAGTAGTAGGGGAGACTGTAGATAAGAATGGAAAGAGATCTTATGTACTAACACTTACAGCTCGTGAACAACATATCAGAAGAGAAAAAGCTACTTCTAATATTTGTTCTAACCAAGGTTTAAATGTACTTGCAGCTACTGTATATATGGTTACTTTAGGCAAAGAAGGACTAAAAGAAGTTGCTATGCAAAGTACAAAGAAGGCTCATTATGCTTTTGAGCAACTTACCAAATCAGGTAAATATAAGCCACTTTTTGATAAACCTTTCTTTAAAGAATTTGCTATAACATCTGATATTGATGCTGATAGTATAAATATGAAGCTTAGAAAAGAAAATATAGTAGGCGGATATCACCTAGGGAAGGATTATTCCCAGTTTAAAAATGCTGTGTTATATGCAGTGACAGAGAAGAGGACTAAGGAAGAAATAGACAAATTAAGTAGTGTATTGGAGGGGATAAAATGAGAAAGTATGATAAGCTAATATTCGAATTGTCTAAATCAGGAAGAAAAGCTTATAACCTTCCAGAATTAGATGTAGAAGATAAATGTATAAAGAATTTTATTCCAGAAGAATTTTTATCTGATACTGAACTTAATTTTCCTGAGTTATCTGAAGTTGATGTAATTAGACATTATACAAACCTATCAAATAAAAACTATGGACTAGATACAGGATTTTATCCACTAGGTTCATGTACAATGAAATATAACCCAAAGATCAATGAAGATACAGCTAGATTAGATGGATTTGCTAATGTGCATCCATTACAAATGGAATCTTGTACTCAAGGTTCATTACAATTATTATATGAACTAGATAAATCTTTGGCAGAAATAGCAGGTATGGATAAGATGAGCTTACAGCCAGCTGCTGGTGCTCATGGAGAATTAACTGGTATCATGGTTATAAAAGCATATCATGAAAAGAATGGAGACTTTAATAGAAACAAGATTATAGTTCCTGATTCAGCTCATGGTACAAACCCTGCTACTGCAGCTATGGCAGGATATAAGATTGTAGAAGTTAAATCAACAAAAGATGGTTTAGTTGATTTAGAGGCACTAAAGGCTGTTGTAGGAGACGATACTGCAGGTTTGATGCTTACAAATCCAAATACCCTAGGAATATTTGATAAGAATATTAAAGAAATAGCTAAAATTGTTCATGATGCAGGGGGACAATTATACTATGATGGGGCTAATGCCAATGCTATTCTTGGTCATGCAAGACCTGGAGACATGGGCTTTGATGTAGTTCACTTTAACCTTCACAAAACATTCTCTACACCTCACGGTGGTGGAGGACCAGGTGCAGGACCAATTGGAGTTAAGAAACATCTAGTAGAATTTTTACCAGTACCATTAGTAGAAAAAGATGAAGATAGATATTATCTAGACTATAATCTACCTAATACTATAGGTAAAGTTAAAGATTTCTATGGCCATTTTGGTATATTAGTTAGAGCCTACACCTATATCCTTACAATGGGTAGTGATGGACTTAAAAAAGCTAGTGAAATAGCTGTACTAAATGCTAACTATATGGCTAATAAACTAAAAGATTATTACTATCTACCTATAGATACTTTATTCAAACATGAATTTGTACTAGGCGGATTAAAAGATACACTTTCAGAAGTAAGCACTTTGGATATAGCTAAGAGATTACTTGATCATGGCTATCATCCACCAACAGTTTACTTCCCACTAATCATTAACCAAGCAATAATGATAGAGCCAACAGAGTCAGAATCCAAAGAAACAATGGATGAATTCATTGAAGCTATGATTAGTATTTCAAAAGAGGCAAGCGAAGATCCAGAAAAGGTTAAAGCTGCCCCTCTTAACACTGTAGTAAGTAGGCCAGATGAGACAAGAGCAGCAAGAACTCCTGTGCTAAAATACGAAGGGTAGGTGTACACCATTTGACTAAGACTATTGCAGTTATAGGTGCTGGTCCAGGAGGCTATGTAGCAGCAATACGAGGAGCTCAATTAGGTGCAAATGTAATTCTAATAGAGAATAGGGAGGTAGGAGGTACATGCCTTAACAGAGGCTGTATCCCTACCAAAACTTATTTTAGAAATGCAGAAATTATGTCCAATTTTAAAAGAGCAGCTGAATTTGGTATAGAAGTTGGCCAATTTAAAATGGACGGAAAAGCACTTCAAGAGAGAAAAAATAAAGTAGTTAATACATTGGTATCTGGTATTGAACAACTTATTTCCTCATATAAAAACATAGAGTTTCTTGATGGAACTGGAAATATAATAGATAAAAACACTGTATCTGTAGAATTAAAAGATGGAACTACTAAAGAAGTAACTGTAGATAATATAGTTATTGCTACAGGATCTAAACCTCAAATGACTGAAACAAAAGGAGTAGACTTAGAGGGAGTAATCACTTCAGATGACCTCCTGGAAATGGAAGAAATTCCAGAGACTCTAGTTGTAGTAGGTGGAGGAGTAATAGGCTTAGAGTTTGCTAGTATATATCAAGAGCTAGGATCACATGTTATCCTTCTAGCATCTAGAATACTAAAAGATGCTGATAAGGAGATTTCAAGAAGACTTACTCCTATGCTAAAGAAACAAGGAATCGAAGCTTATTTAGATATAAGAGCCAAAGAGATTACGAAAGAAGGAAATAAACTTAAGGTCTTAGCTAAATACAAAGAAAAAGATGAAGAAATAGAAGTAATAGGAGACAAAGTACTTATTGCTTCAGGTAGGGGTCCTGTGTTTGATGGATTAAACCTTGACAAAATAGGTATTAAATATGATGATAAAGGCGTTATAGTAAATGAAGAGTTTGAAACTTCAGTACCAGGCATATATGCCATAGGGGATGTAAACAGAGGAGTACAATTAGCTCATGTTGCATCTGCCCAAGGTGAATATGTAATGGAGAAAATAATGGGACATACTCCAGATGTTAATCTAGATATATACCCTAACTGTGTATTTACTATGACAGAAGTAGCTCATGTTGGTTATACTGAGGAAGAGCTTAAAGAAAAACAAATACCATATAAGGCTAGCAAGTTTATGTTTGGAGCCAATGGTAAGGCTTTATCCCTAGGTGAAGGAGAAGGTATAGTAAAAATTCTTGCTGGAGCTGAAGATAAGAAAGTTCTAGGAGTTCATATACTAGGACCTCATGCAAATGATTTAATTGCAGAAGGTGCTCTAGCCATGGCAAATGGTTTAGATATCCATAGTATTACGAGAACAATACATGCCCATCCAACTCTTTCAGAAGCATTCTTTGAAGCTACATTAGGAATAGAAGATAAAGCGATTCACATAGCACCACCAAGAAAAAGAAAATAATGGGACAAGGGGACAGGAACCTTGTCCTATTTGTCATTATAGGGCATTGAATATATCAGTCTAATAGGGGTGAGAAGATGAATAAAAATACAAAAATAGTTATTCTAAGCTTAATGCTTATATTATTTTGTATTTTAGGATTTATGGTAAAAGGCAGTAGTGAAGGTATTCTTTTTGATGTAAGTATAATTGAATATATCCATAATAATACTAATCCAATAGTATTATCTATTATGAAATTCATTTCATTTATAGGCTCTGAAAACTTTTTAATACCAGTTACTGCTATGGTTATAGCCTATTCTTTGATTAAAAAGAATTATTATATTTCCAAATTATTATTACTAGCAACCCTAGGAAGTTCATTATTAAACAGTTTACTAAAGCAAATCTTCCGAAGAACCAGGCCTATAGAGTATTTTTTGGTGGAACAAGGAGGATTAAGTTTCCCAAGTGCGCATTCTATGGTTACAATGACTCTTTATTCTACAATAGCATTTTTATTGGCGAAAAAAGCACAAGATAAGAAGAAAAAAGAGCTGATACATATTATAGCATTTGTCATGATTTGTCTCATGGGAATTAGTAGAATTTATTTAGGTGTTCACTGGCCAACGGATGTAATAGGTGGATATTTAGCAGGTTATATATTTTATTATTTAAGTATTAGCTTAGTTAAGAAATAAACTAAATCATATTTTTCTTCACCTACATATAATCCATTGCATATTCTAAAGTACTAAAGAATATGGGAGGGATATTATGGACATCCAACTGAATGCTTTACATTATGTATATCTATTATTTACCCTTTTAATCTTAGGGGTAATGATTAGAAAGAGAGACACTACTTTAGTATGTATACTAGGAATATTTATACTAGGAATCATAGCTACATCTTCATTATCACAAGGAATAATGGGGGTATTTAACTCTTTTATCTATGCCATAGTTGAATTAATGGGAACAATCCTTATTATCTCAGTAATAGTCGCCATGAGTACAATTCTTACAAAGACTGGTGTAAACGAGATAATGGTTTCACCTTTTACAAAATTAATTAAAAGTCCTACATTAGCCTACTGGGTTATAGGAATACTTATGATGATAATATCTTGGTTCTTCTGGCCATCTCCAGCAGTAGCTTTAATAGGTGCTGTTATGTTACCAGTAGCAGTTAGTGCAGGGCTACCAGCTTTAGGTGTAGCCATGGCAATGAACTTATTTGGGCATGGAATAGCATTATCAGGAGATTTTATTATACAAGGAGCTCCAAGACTTACAGCAGATGCAGCAGGCATACCAGTAGGAGAAGTTATTTCTGCAAGTATACCTCTGGTAATAGTCATGGGGGCAGTTACAACTATAATAGCCTTCATAATATTAAAAAAGGATTTAAAATCTGGAAAACTTAAAGTGAGTAAAGAGAACAGAAGTAGAAGAATAATAGATGAGGATAAAAGTATAAAAGAGATATTGAGTAATAAGACTAAAAAAAATCTAGCCATATTTATCCCAGTATTATTTGCTATAGATGTTGCAGTTATGTTTATTGCTGATCTTCAAGGGGGAGATGCTACGGCATTAATAGGTGGAACTGCTATATTTATTCTTATAATTGTTTCTATCTTAACTCACAAAGGCAAAGCCCTAGAGGAGATAACCAAATATTTAGTAACAGGTCTCAAATTTGGATTTGAAATATTTGGCCCAGTTATACCAATAGCAGCATTTTTCTATTTAGGTGATGAAGGCTTTATAAAAGTTATAGGAGAATTTTTACCTCAAGGTTCTCAGGGATTGGTCAATGATTTAGGTATAGCATTAGCAAATACAGTACCACTAAATGCAGGAGTAGGAGCTGTCACCCTTACAACAGTAGGTGCTATAACCGGCCTAGATGGCTCAGGTTTCTCCGGAATATCCTTAGCTGGATCAGTGGCTAGATTATTTGGTGCAGCCATAGGTAAAGGCATAGCAACCCTTACAGCACTTGGTCAAATAGCGGGCATATGGGTAGGTGGTGGGACACTAATACCTTGGGCAGTAATCCCAGCAGCTGCAATATGCGGAGTAGATCCATTTGAATTAACAAGAAGAAACTTTGTACCAGTAGTGGTTGGATTAGTTGTGACGACTATAGTAGCAATGTTTATTATGTAAAAAAAGGTAGCTGACATTCATGCCAGCTACTATAATTTTATCCCAATATATCCATACTCTTTTCTTCAATAAATTGATTAGTATACAGATTATAATAATAACCCTTCTTCTTAATCAATTCCTTATGATTTCCTGATTCTTGGATTTTACCATCTCTTATAACCAATATCTTATCTGCATTTCTTATGGTAGATAATCTATGAGCTATTACGAAGGATGTTCTACCTTCCAATACAGTATTTATAGCATTTTGAATAACTTGCTCTGTTTCTGTATCAATAGATGAAGTAGCTTCATCTAAGACAAATAACTTAGGATTTCTAACTATTGCCCGGGCAAAAGATATAAGCTGCTTTTGTCCAGTAGATAATAGGCCTCCGCCTTCACCAACTTCTGTTTCATAGCCTTTTTCAGTTTCCATTATAAAGTCATGAGCATCAACTAATTTACTTGCCTCGATTATTTCTTCTTCAGTAGCTTCTAGATTACCATATTGGATATTTTCACGAATAGTACCACTGAATAGATGTGGAGCTTGTAATACATATCCTAGATTTTCATGTATCCAATTTTGTGGCATATCTTTGTAATTTATACCGTCAATTAATATTTCGCCAGCAGTAGGCTCATAGAATCTACAAAATAGATTAACTATGGTAGATTTTCCTGATCCAGTTTCACCAACTAAAGCTATGGTCTCACCTGGATTAACCTTCAGGTTAAATTTATCCAGTATTGTTTCTCCATCCTTATAGGAGAAAGATACATCTTTGAATTCAACTGATCCTTTGATTGTAGGCCAAAGTTCTCTCTTGGGATTAAATAAGTCACCATACTTTTCCATTACCTCATCACTATCTACTATGGATGGAACTTCGTTTAATAGGGAGAATACCCTCTCAGCAGAAGCTTGAGCAGATTGCAATTCTGCAAATATTACAGCTATTTGTCTAACAGGCTCAAAGAATTGAGAGCTATAAGATATAAAAGCTACTAAAGTTCCGTAGGATATAACATCCAACATAAGCGAGTTTCCACCAAAAGTTAAAGCCATAGCAGTTCCTACACTTCCTAATGCAATAACAATAGGTAAGTATATTGAAGATATAATAGTAGCTCTGATACATTTATCCCTCATGGAAGTAGTTATTTCAGAGAATTCATGTAGATTAATTTCCTCTCTAACTAAAGTCTTTGTAGTTTTAGCACCTTGTATATCTTCATTATAGGCTGCTGTAATTTTAGAATTAACTTTTCTAACATCTCTTTGAGCATTTAATATTCTTTTTTGAAAGTAAAAGCTAGTAATTACTAGAAATGGTAGTACGGATAAAGTTAACAAAGCTAATTTTGGATTTAATCTTACCATTGCAATGGTTACTGCACTCATCATAGAGAATCCCCAAGCGAGGTCTACTAAGGACCAGGATATTGTCTCTGATAACCTATTTATATCAGAAGTCATTCTGGACATTAACCATCCCACAGCTTTATCATCATAATAAGATAATGGTAGAAGTTGTAGCTTTTCAAATCCTATTTTCCTAATATCATAAGCCATTTTAGTTTCTAATTTACCAGCTAATGCTATAAATAAGAATACCGTTATAGATAGAGCTGCCACTGCTAAAATATAAATAAAAGCAAACTTCTCTATACCAACCATAGTCTTATTCTCTACAAAATTGTCTATAGCATATTTTGTCAACAATGGAAATACAGAATCTAATAATCCAAGACCAATGGTTATTAGAGTTAATACAGCAAATTGTTTCTTATATGGTTTTAGATATTTAAAGAAATTTTTCCATATATTAATTTGAATTTTATCGTAAATAATATTATCTTGTTCCATAAAAACACCTCCTATGCGTCTATTGCTTCGTCGTCTAAGGAATTTTGTATAGTATATACTCTCTTATACAATCCTTCTTCATTAATTAAACTATCGTGAGTTCCTCTTTGAATAATTTTACCTCTATCTATTACTAGTATCATATCTGCTTCTGATACAGTTGAGATTCTATGAGATATAATTATAGTTGTAGCCTTGTTTTTTCTAGTATTTAAAGCCTTTCTAATGGAAATATCAGTTTCCGTATCCACAGCAGATAAAGAATCATCGAATACAACAATAGGGCTATTATTGATTATTGTTCTAGCAATTGCCATTCTCTGTTTCTGTCCACCAGATAGAGAAACCCCTCGTTCTCCTACTAGAGTTTCATATCCTAATTCAAAGGAATTAATATCCTCATGAATAGAGGCTATCTTCGCTGCTTCATATACTTTTTCATCAGTCATACCTGGATAAGCCAATTTAATATTATCCTTTATTGTCTTAGCATAGAGGAAAGGTTCTTGTAATACCAAACCAACATTTTTTCTTATCCAAGACTTATCAATAGTATTTAATTCAACTCCATCAAATTTTATAGAGCCTTTATTATATTCATAAAGCCTTGGTAATAAATGGACTAAAGAGCTTTTTCCAGAACCTGTAGGTCCTATTAATGCAATAGTTTGACCAGTGTTTACACTAAATGAAAGATCCGATAAAACAGGTTTATCTTCTTCGTATTGAAAACAAACATTTTCAAACTCTATATTACCTTTAATATCAGGTCTTGAATTATTTTCTTCTAATAATTCTATAGGTGTCTCAAGAATTTCTTCAACCCTATTTAAAGAAACAAAAGCTTTACCCATATCTGTTAGGGTTCTACCCATCTGTCGAACAGGCCATACAAGCATATTGATATAGGAAACAAATGCTACAAATACACCTAGTGACAATTCCCCTTTATAAGATAGATAACTACCAACTACAGCAACAAAACCTACTTGAGTCATACTAAGAAAATCAGATATTCCCCAATATATTGATAGATTTTTGATTAGCTTATATGTCAACTTTTGATAATCAAAATTTCTTTCATCAAATTTATCAACCTCAAATTTTTGTCTTGAAAAAGCTTTTACAACTCTTACCCCGGTTAAGTTCTCCTGAAGTGTAGTAGTCATTCTAGCTTCAGCTTCATCTGATGCAGTAAAATCTTTTTTTACTTTTTTAAAGAATATAAGTGCAAATGAAAATGTAATAGGTAATATCAATACAGATGCAAAAGTCAGCTTTATATTCATACTGAACATTATAGAGATTACTAAGGCTATCATAAATACTGAACCTACAATTTCCATTAGTTGGATTGCTATAAATCTTTTAATAGTATCTACATCAGAAGTACATTTTTGTATAAGCTCGCCAGTTTCAGATTTCACATGATAATCATAAGGCAATCTCTGAATATGATCATAGAGCTTATCTCTCATTTTTTTAGTTGTACCTTCTGCAGCTTTACTAGATAAGGTATTCTTTAAGTACAAGAATATCCCCCTTACAATAGTAACAGAAAGTAATAATATACCTATTATCCAGAGTTTTTCCCTAAGTATATCTCTTCCCCCGAAGATATTTACAGTCCTTTGAATAATTGAAGATTTAATAGATTCTTCTCTAATTATATTATCAAAGGTGGTGCTTAGGATTAGAGGGGTAACGGTAGTTAGTATTTGAGATATTATAATAGAAATTATTCCAAATAGATAAATAAGTCTGTACCCTTCCATAAATTTTAGTAGTTTTTTAAATTCCCTCATTTTTTCCCTCCTTAATTAAAAAAACCATAGGTAGTATCCTATGGTTAATTACTAATATATTAAGACGGCATAATCCTAGTAAAATATAAAAAACCATAGGCGAACACACCTATGGCATCAAATACAACAGTTAAAAACTAACAGTTTTCCTTAGGTCGTGCTACAAATTTTATAAAATTTTCATTCATTTTTACCACATAATCTAATCTGATCATCTTCACGACCTCCTTTCTTATATTTGCCAATAATAACATTATATACAACTGGATATAAATAGCAAGCTTTTTTTGAAAATATTATTTAAAATTTAACATAAATATTATATATATTCAATTTTCATCCCTTAGGGTATAATATAGAATGATAAAACATACTGAGGAGAGAACAAATGATTAGAATACAAGATATAAAATTAAATCTAAAAGAGGATAAGAGTAAGTTAAAGGAAGAAATACTAAAGGCACTAAATATAAAAGAGGAATACATAATATCTTATAGTATTTTCAAAGAATCAATAGATGCTAGAAAGAAAAATGATATTCATTTTGTATATACAGTAGATGTAGAAGTATCAAATGAAGATAAGATATTGAAGAAATCAAAAAACAAAAAAATATCTATTAGTCCAATTATTTCTTATGACTATGTAAATAAAGGAGAAAAGAATATTAGCAAAAGACCAGTTATAGTTGGTATGGGACCAGCAGGATTATTTGCAGGGCTCATTTTAGCACAAATGGGTTATAAGCCTATATTACTTGAGAGAGGTAAAGCTGTAGAAGAGAGAGCTATAGATGTTGAATTGTTTTGGAATACTGGAAAATTAAATACTGAGTCCAATGTACAATTTGGAGAAGGTGGAGCAGGAACCTTTTCAGATGGAAAACTAAACACCCTAATTAAAGATCCTAGAAGTCGTAAGGTCCTAGAAGAATTTGTAGTAGCTGGAGCTCCAGAAGATATTTTGTACAAGAATAAACCCCATATTGGAACTGATATACTTAGAAATGTCGTTGCAAATATACGAAAGACTATAATTTCTCTAGGTGGAGAAGTAAGATTTCAATCTAAAGTCACTGATTTAATTATTGAAGATGAAAAGGTGACAGGAGTTATAGTAAATAATAATGATACAATATATACAGATATTTTAATTCTGGCACTAGGGCATAGTGCTAGAGATACATTTCAGATGCTATATAATAGACAGCTTAGCTTAGTACAAAAAGCATTCTCCATAGGAGTACGAATTGAACATCCACAGGAAATTATCGATAAATCACAATATGGTGATTTCGCTAAGGATTCCAAACTAGGAGCTGCAGATTATAAATTATCTGGACATTTTGATAATGGAAGATCTGCCTATACCTTCTGTATGTGCCCTGGTGGAGAAGTAGTAGCAGCTGCATCAGAAGAAAACAGACTTGTGACAAATGGAATGAGCTATCATGCAAGGGATAAAGAAAATGCAAATAGTGCTTTATTAGTTGGTATCACTCCAGAGGATTTTGGAAGTCCACATCCACTAGCTGGTGTAGAATTTCAGAGAAGATTGGAAGAGCAGGCATTTCAGACAGGTGGTGGAGATTATACAGCTCCAGCTCAACTAGTAGGAGATTTTTTGAGAGATATACCATCTGAAAAACTTGGTATTGTTAAAGCAACTTATGCTCCAAAAATAAAGCTAACAGATCTTAGAGAATGTTTGCCAGGCTATGTCGTAGAGACTATAAAAAAAGCATTGCCTGAGTTTAATAAAAAAATAGAAGGCTTTGCGCATCCAGATGCAATAATGACAGGAGTGGAGTCCAGGAGCTCATCCCCTGTGAGAATTCAGAGAGATAACAATTATGAAAGCAATATAAAAGGCATATATCCAGTAGGCGAAGGAGCTGGGTATGCTGGAGGAATTATTTCTGCTGCAGTAGATGGAATAAGAATAGCAGAGCAAATAGCAAGTGAATAAATATAATATAAGCCTCAGTCACTGATTATATCAATGGCTTGAGGCTTATAATTACTTGTTTATATGTTTTGAAAACCAACTGCTGCCCTTTTTATCTACTATCTTATGAAAAGAATCAATTTGAACATCATTTTCTTCACACCATCCTAGTATATCTAACTCAAATTCGCAGGGGATTTTCGCTGCAGTCCCACAGCTGGAACTAACTTGCCTAGGTACGGGCATCAATTTAATATCAATAGATTTACTTTTCATAAGTTTTTCAAATATTAAAGCATGCTGAGTAATATGAAATGTAACTACACAATAAAAATCCTGCAAAAGATCACCTATTTCTTAATATTGATTTCAAATTCTTCATTATTTTTGTCTACATTTACATTATACCCTTTACCAGTTACAAATCTAGTGATATTTTCAGCTGCAACATAAGTATCTACTAGAACTTTAAAACTAGAATTTGGATTTTTATCTATTTCTTTCTTAGTCATAATAACCGGCTCAGGACAGGATCTACCTCTAGCATCGATAATATTAGCCATTATTAGCAACCCCCTTAGTTTGAGATTTTGACTTTGTTGTACTTAATATTACACCATAAGCTACAGCTAATACAAATACAATACCAATTATTACAGCAATTCTACCATTTGCAGTTGTACCAGCACCAGATGAAGCTAATCCAAAGTTATGAGCAAATGCAGCTCCTATAATAAGGCCAATTACTGTAATTCCTGCATCGGTGTCCCCTTGGCTAGCAAGTACAGTCTGTCTAATAGGGCAACCACCAAGTAAAACTGAACAAAGACCTACAAGTGTCATACCTAAGAAGTTCCATAGATTCTCAGTATGTGCCACAGGTTGACCTTCAAAACCAAGATTGAATGAATCAAAGTTTAATATCAGATTTCCAACTAAAGCACATACGAAAAGTCCAATTAGACCCCATAAGAAATGAGAATCCTTAATTAATATAATATCTCTAAATCCACCAGCTGTACAAATTCTGCTCCTTTGAAGAGCTATACCAACTATTGCGCCTAAGACTAAGGAAATAATCACTGGTGCAGCCATAGAGCCAGGTCCTTCAGTACTAAATAATATGAAAGCAGGTTTAATAACTAAGAAAATAAGTAGAACAATTGCAAATATAGGGAAAATAAATCCTGCTACTTTTCCTTGGTCAATGCTCTTACCAAGGGTATATCCTTTTTTTAGAAACTGAACACCTATGAAAATACCAGATACATATCCTGCAAGACCTACTAATGCATTTAAATCTCCATTTGCTAATCTTAGTACCATTCTCAATGGACAACCTAGGAATACGAGGGCACCGATCATTAAAAAGAAACCTAAGACAAATCTAATTAATGGAGAAGAACCACCTTTTACCTTAAAGTCACCTGTTAAATAAGAAATAGCAAAAGCACCAAAGATTATACCAATAATTTCAGGTCTGATATATTGCACTACTTCTGCTCTATGAAGACCTAAAGCACCAGCAATATCCCTCCAAAAGCAAGCAATACAAATACCCATGTTTCCTGGATTACCTAATTTCATTAGGATAGCTCCAATAAGTCCAATGATACCACCATAAATAAACATCTTGCGTTTACCACCCATAAAAAAACCTCCCTTGAAAAATATTTATCAATCTCAATTTGATTATATATAATTTAATTAAAAGATAACAATAAAAAATATCTATAGTAAAAATTTTACTATAGATATTTTTTACAAAATATGGAATTAGTGACAATAAGTTTTCTATTCTAATAAACAATCTTCCAGCAAATCTACATCAATTATTTGTAATTTGTTCTTATAATAATCAATAATACCATCATCTTTCATATTTGCAAGTTCTCTTGACAAGGAAGGGCGAGGGATATTTAATAGTTCAGCCATCTTTTTCCTACAGAATGGTAGTATTAAATTCTTGCTCTGTTGTTTGCTATATTCATTTAGAATAACATTTGCAATTTTTTTACGAACAGTATCATAGGAAAGATTAGTCATTCTATTATTAAGCATTAATATCCTGTTTGACAGTACAGAGACAAAGTTATTTAGCACCTTATCATTAGCCATCATAAGCTTTATAATATCATCTTTGTTGATATACATTATCTTTGAATCAGTAGATGAGATTATTGTAGCTGGATATTTATGAGTTCCAGAGAAGACAAGGGCTTCTCCAAATACATTCCCAGCTTCAAAATTGTTTATAGTAACAATTTTACCAGAGGGAAAGGGTTTATGAATTTCTACACTTCCATTGAGAATAATACCTAAGCTATGACAATCATCTTCTTCAATTGCAATAACATCATTTTTTTCGTAATTCGTTATATTATATTGTACTGTACTGAGCAAAATACTTATTTCATCAACAGCAACATTTTTAAATAATATTGATTTATTTAAACTATCTAGATATTTTTCCATAAAAGTCTCCTTTCTAAATATTTAGAAAAAGATTGTTCAATTTATAATATACCATAAATTATATTAATTAACAGCGTTAATCTTTACACTAATAATGAATTAATCTAATTACTTTAAAATAATAAATAAAAATAGGTTTTTTTATTAAAATAATGGGTAAATAAAAGTCGACATATAATATTAGGGAGGTAGAAGGCAAAATGACTTAATTCATTTTTACTCTATTTACTTATAGGAGATAAAAGTTCTTACTAAAATCAAAAAGGAGTTTCGCAATGAATAAAATTATGCTAATTAACAGACTAAATCCCCAAGATTATACTGAAGAAAAGAAAAAAATATTTTTTTCATTAGGTGGTATGAACATACCTAAAGTTGAAAATAAAATTATTGATGCACTACACAATTCTGGGATAATAGGATTAAATGATTTGGTATTAAAATACAATGGAATAGAATTAAATATTACAACACAACAAATACCTAATGTTGTTAAGCTTCTATGCAAGGAGAATATTTCAATATACAGCATATATCAATTTTACAATCCAGATTTATAATATACCAGCTATCCAATAATTGATGTAGATTAATATTCCTAAGAGGTGAGACCATGAAAAATATTACTAGTGTCAGAAAGATACTAATACTATCCTTGATTATTGTTTTTGCTATAGCAGGGCTTATTCTGTATGCAAATTTCTCTATAGATCAAAAGACAAATTTGTTATCGAGCAATATTCAAGAAAAGATAACTAGATTGGTTGAACTGTCAACTGTAAAATACAATTATACTAATATAGTAGAATATGAAGATAAAAAACAATTAAGTGGCGTAGATATACCGTTTACAATTAAGAAATTTATTTTGAAATATAGTGGATACATAAAAGCAGGAATAGATTTAAATACCATTGAAATTGACATGAAAGATAAAGATACAATTGAAGTAACAATGAACAATGCAGAAATATTTGAAAATGTAATATCTGAAGAAGATGTTTACTTCTATGATGAAAGGGATTCAATATTTAATAAGTTAAGCTTTGAGGATCTTTATACGGTATTAATAGAGGAAAAAGAAAAAATGAAGAAAGAAGTATTGGATAAAGGCATATTAAATGATGCAGAAAATAATGGCGGAGAAATCATTAAATCATTATTAGAAGGTATGGGATTTGAAAATATATCAATTAAATATAGATAGAGTTAAATTACCCCCTCGAGAACATGAAAATACTTACTATATACTCTATTATTTTTCAATAGGGTATATTTTTTACGGTATAATCAAAATAATCAAATGAAGATTTCTATAAATAACTTTAGAATAGTAATATGTTTGTTTCATATGATATAATTTATGGAGCAAAGCATAATGAAAAAATCAACAGTGAGCTATAAGGAGGATTAGAATATGGGAATTTTAGGAGGATTATTAAAGGGGGCTGGACAGGTTGTAGGAACTACATCTGAAATGGTATTAAAAACAACAGGTCAACTAATAGGGACTGTTGCTGATGGATTAGGAGCTAACGACCTAGCTAATATATCAAGAGATATTGGAAGTGGCTTAGGAGAGGTTTCAAATAAGGTATTCAAAACAACAGGCAATGTGGCGGGAAAGGTTGTTGATACTGCTATTAATGTTACTACAGATATTGGCGGAGGTGTAGGTGAATTTATTGCAGAAGGTTGTGGTGCAGATAATGATAGAATTGAGAAAGCGAAAAATATTGGAAAGATCGTTGGAGGTGCAGCTGGGGGATTAATTGTAGGAGATGTATTAGGAGGAGTTATTTGTAGTGTAGCAGGTGCCACTATGACAGCTAGTACTAGTACAGCAATATCCACATTAGATGGAATTGCAAAGAGCAACGCAGTAATAGCACAAATTGGAGGTGGATCTTTGGCAGCAGGTGGAGGGGGTATAGCAGCAGGGCAAGCAATTTTAAATAGTATAAATGCTACATGTTCAATCACTGGTGGAATCCAAGGAATAGATGGTAAAAAAAGTATCTGTAATAAGGAAATTGAAGATATTAAATATTAAATGTATATTTATTTTTAACTATTACAGGAGGATAATTTATGCAGGAAAATTTTAGACATAAACTCAAGGGATTAATAGAAAATAACCTTATCGATATTATAGGAAATTATAGCAAATTTAATGAAATACTGAAATCACTACAAAATGAATATAAAAAGGAAAGTTTTATTATATTAAGTTCCTATGAAGAAAATATACATCAAGAGATTATTCTAGCAAAAGGAATAGAGAATAATACATTATTATTTCAACGATTAATCAATGTACTACAAGATAACATGGGATTTTCTAAGGAAACTTCTGAATGGGTAGTTGAAACCTGGTTCTATATCCTTAATGTGAATATGAGTGGTGACCAATATAAAGATAATATTAATAGCAACGAAGTAGCTAATCCATTTACCTTAATTAAGGATGTTTTTGAGACGGAGGAGGAATATATTACTCGAATTATTGAATCCAATCCCCTCGAGATAGGGACTGCGGTATTTAACATAAAAGGGTATGATATTGAAACTGGCAGGTTTCCGATAAGTATAGATATGAGTATTAAAACAGAAGGAATGAGAATATTCTCTTCTGATGGATACATAATTGTCAACCGGGATATAGCAAGAAGCATATATGTTTCTGAAGATCCTATATTAGCTTATCTCAAATTTGGTTTTGATAAGTTTGGCATATACGCGGATAAGGTGGAATTGAGATGGAGAAATTATGCCATTCCTGTAAGCAATATAAAGGTAGAATTAGTAATCGAGGGTGGAAAGAATTGGAGCAATATATTAGCTGATTCAAATGGGTTGTTAAATACAGACATAGGATATCCTAGATATCATAATAAGTTAGAATATAATGGGTGGAATATATTTACTCACTCCACTGGCCCTGAAGTATTATGCAGAACTATACATGAAAAAAAGACAAGTGAATATTTCAATATTTATAAATCTAGAATTAATGGAAATGAAGTGTATAAATTAAACTCTTATGAATCTGGGATCATTGCAGTTAATAACGGAATAATTAACTACATAAATAAAAACTTTCATGGAAGATTATTTACAGTTGATATCAATGGGGAAAATCAAGGGGCCATTAGTAATGGCAGAATTAGAAACTATGCAGTAGATAAATCAGGGAGATATATTTATTATGTAGAGCATGAAAATTTAAATGATACATGGCCCCAAAATCTATATAGGGTTAGCTATGATGGAAATACTAAGGAATTCCTATTTTCAAAGCATAAGGATATATCAATATTACAAATTAAGGATAATTTCTTGTACTATAGTGTAGGTAAGGAATTTTATATAATGAATTTAAGTACAAAACAAATACTTCAAAGTATTACTTTTCCAAATGTCATTTTAGAAAAAAAACCTGGGGCTATTTTTCTTGATATAAAATGTGATTCTAATTATAAATCATTCTATTTTACTTATAGTGATTGGGGGATAATAGATAATACTTATGGAACGATTCCAAGATTTATCCATAGGGTAAATGTTCTATAAAAATTAAATCTGTTCATTGCACAATCAATAAAAAACTATAACATTATACATAAGACAAGTATTATGATTAATATATTAAAGTAATCATAATACTTGTCTTTTCATATTTGGCAGGTAGTTAGCCTATAATGAAAATGAAACTACATTAGAAACATATCCTATAGCTACTGGCAAGCCTAGTTCACCTACTCCTCTAGGTACATTTAAGATTGTTGAAAAGGCCAAATTGGGTGAGGGATTCGGAACAATATGGATGAGGATTAATGTACCCTGGGGTACATGGTAGTTTGGAATACGGAGCAATAAAGATACCCGAATAGGACTAAGTCATATTCGGGTATCTTTTATTGCTTAACTTGACTAGTTAATAATTGTATTTAATGTTATTATTTGAATTAAATTTATTGATGAAATCTACTATATTAATACCGCTTATATATAGAGTTAATGGATCTAAACTATCTATCAGGATAGCTTTAGATTCAGATTTATTTCTAATATAGTCAAGTACATTTAGAACCCATGTCTTATCTTTAGTTGAATAGGTTTTCATGTTCGTAGAATTTATTTCATCTAAAAACATAACCCAATCTTGACCTTGAACAAATCCCCTAAAGATACTTGGTCCAGAATTAATCAAACCATTATTATCTTCTCCATATGGAGAAAAATTATCTATCCGTCTATTTTCTCCATTTTTATATAATGTTATATAAATGTGACCACCATGATCCTTAATATAACCTTCAGAAACTGCTATTACCTCTAGATCTTTTATACCTGCTGATTCAAATATTGCAGCTGCATTTGACGCTGAGTACATACAATTTGATGACTTAGTTAGCCATGTATCATCAATATTTGTATATATTAATTCAGATTGTCCCCACAAAGTTAAAGCAGATATAGTTGAATATTCATCATATCTACCTGTGTTTGTCTTTTCATGGAAGTCATTTACTACCATGCTAGAAATAGTATTTAGGTCTTCATTTTCTAACTCTTTAGCCATACTAGCATAGTGAGCTGTAACAGGAGAGATAAAATTAGCATTTTTAGCTACTACAAAATATACAAATCCTGTGTCTAACTCTCTCATTTGGTTTTTTCCTTCATCATAGACTGTAAATTGGTTTCTATCTATGAAATCTTGTCTTCGAAGAAATGCAGTGTAAATTTTTGAACTATGATATTTTATTTTGATTTCTTCCACTTCATTTTTTATCTCCGTGGATCTTTTCAATATATTTATCAATTCTATTTCCTTTTTTGTTAGATCAGGTAATGAAGCATGATCGGATGCATAAGTATTGACTAAACTATCAATAGTATCATCCTTATTAGTATCATCTCTATCCATTAAAGGATACCATACATAATCCTCATTGTAGATTAAAACAACTTTTTCAGATATTTGGCTAGATTCTATACCATTGCATTCTAACAGCTTGTTGTCAGACCACACATACGCATTTCCTCTTTCAGTCATTAAAATGTATGGGTTATTCTTTTTTATATCCTTTTCTTGAAAGTACACAATTTCAGCCATATTTATAGGAACCATTTTCATATCATTGGGTTGAAGAGCAGTAGCTAATCCATACATTCTAATATCTATATAATTTAAAATAGGTTGACCTGAGTAGAACTCTTTATAGTCCATTTTTTCAAATTCTTTTACATCTATATCTGACCATAGAAGAGAATCTTCCGATAGAGTGCCTGAGAATATCATACTAAGAAGATTTTCTCTTTCTTGAAAGTTCTTTGTTTTATTTTCAAAGTAAGCTTTCATACCTGGTTGAGATCTTAGAATCTTTTCATAAGCTAATCTATCTGCTTGTAAATATATTTCAGGATGTTTGACAGCCATACTTCTAGATACATAGATTCCATACTTGTACTGTGGTTGACTTAGAGCCTTGGTAGCTACATCTTCCCAAGCCTTATAATGAATTTCTTGTGCTAGTGATTCGCTTTTTATTATTACAGAGTTACTTTTACTATTCCATGTCACTTGCCCATTAAAAGCTTCTATAACAGGTCTTATTGGCAAATAAGTTCTACCGTCTTTTGTAACAGAAACTGTATCTATTACTATCTTTTCATCATTTCGAAATATATAATTTTTACCTATAGGTACTTTTATAACTATATTATCCTTTTCTGCAACAGCCATATTGTTTACATTGTCCCAAGCAACCTTTGCTCCGAATTTCTCCAAAGTTATTCTAAATGGAACCAAGGTTCTATTATTTTTATCCACAAAAGGATAACCAGAGCTATTATTAAATCCAACCATATCACCATTTATAGATATCTGAGTACCTGTTGCTTGAACTAATGATGTAGGAACTGAAAAACTTAATAATAAAATCAGTAATAATACAAAACTAATCTTTTTCATTTTCTATCTCCTCTCTAGCATGTCATGGTAAAGTTATGCATATAAGGGTATTATAGCATATAATGTAAATATTGGGACATATACATTATAGGTTTTTCAAGCCCCCCACAATATGTAATTATTATGTAATTAAAATGGTTTTATAAGTTTTATTTATATGATTATTGCATATTAATGTATTTAAGGGGGGGATAGAATGAATAAAGATACTAAACTGTTTATTTTAATGGTTATTTTAATACTTTTTTTCTTAGTAGTAGGGAATTACATATACAGATATTCAACTATGAAAAAGATAAGTTTAGAAGATGTATATCTAAAAGATAAAAAGCCTAACTATACTATATTAATTGAAGTAGATATGAAACGACTAACATTAATAGATAATGAAAATGAAACTATATTAAAAACATATCCTATAGCTACTGGCAAGCCTAGTTCACCTACTCCTCTAGGTACCTTTAAAATTGTTGAAAAGGCCAAATGGGGTGAGGGATTCGGAACAAGATGGATGGGGATTAATGTCCCCTGGGGTAAATATGGAATTCATGGAACGAATAAACCTGGATCTATTGGAGCTAATTTATCGGCAGGCTGCGTTCGCATGAGAAATCAAGATGTAGAGGAACTTTATTCAATGGTAAAACATAATACTATAGTTACTATATCAAATGGGCTATATGGACCTTTTGGTCAAGGTTTCAGAGAATTGAGGCCAGGAGATAGAGGTGCAGATGTCCTTGAGGTTCAAAAGAGACTCGAGCAAAAAGGATATTATGAAGGTGCTTTAGATGGAATTTATGGAGAAGGAATGAAAAAATCATTGATTACATTTTTAAAGGATAATAATTTAGAAATAACTGATAAGATAAGTACAAAAATATTCAATAGCTTAGATATTTTTTTAATGGAATAATAGATAATTGATTAGATTTTTGTCATTTGGGTAAATAAGGTAGTAGAGATAACAAGATTACTTAAATGAATTATCAAATATTAGGAGGTATATTATGGCATCAGAAAAATTACTAAAAGGTTTAAATGATCAATTTAATTTTGAATTATTATCAGGATATTATTACATGGCAATGGCAGCTTACTGTTCCAACGAAAATATGAATGGATTTGCCCATTTTCTAATAGAGCAAGGTAAAGAAGAATATGAACATGCTATGAAATTCTATGGTTTTATCAATGATATGGATGGAAGAGTAATAGCTCAAGCTATGTCAGAGCCTAAAAATGATTACAAATCATTCTTAGAAGTATTTGAAACAGCTCTTCATCATGAGAAATTAGTTACTTCAAGAATTAATAATTTGCTAGATATAGCAACAGAAGAGAAATGTTATCCAACTATTCAATTCTTACAATGGTTTGTGGAAGAACAATTAGAAGAAGAAAATAGTATTAAGGATATCATATTTAAGTTAAAAGGCATTAAAGATAATTTCCAAGGACTATATTTATTAGATAAAGAATTGGGAGCAAGATAGTAAATTAAAATTTATTAAATTGAAATAAAAAAGATAGGTCATTTGACCTATCTTTTTTAGAACTTCCTACTTCATAGTTCCACTCATATTTTGTTGTGCCATCTCAACTAATTTTTTTGTCATATATCCACCAACGTAACCATTTTGTCTTGATGGTAAATTACCTTTATCTAATGAATCGTAGTTCGCCATACCTAATTCTGAAGCGATTTCTAATTTCATTTGGTCAAGAGCTTGACGAGCACCTGGTACAACTATTCTGTTACTTCCAGTATTATTGTTATTTGTCATTTTTTATTTCTCCTCTCAAAATTAATTTTGTAAAACTTTGGTGTAGTAGTATTATGTGTATAAATAAATTTAATAATCATGTAATATTATGAATTGGTGAATAATAATTCCAGTTTTGTCATAAATGTGAACTTCTTTAAACCATATTTTTGTCTTTATAAAAGCAAATAGGCATTAGTGAGATTTAAAGAATTTCTTTTTTGTATTTATAAAAATATTAAAACATGTTATAATAAGACGTCTTTAAATATGTAGAGGAGGAATAATAATTTGGAACAATTATTAGAAGGTGTAACCAGTCTTGAATGGAAACAAATACTTATGTTTATCGTTGGTGGCGTACTTATTTACTTAGCAATTAAGAAAGATTATGAGCCAATGTTGTTATTGCCTATAGGATTTGGAGCTATATTGGCAAATTTACCGGTAGTTGCAGGTATCCCAGGTATAGCTAGTGATGAAGGAATTTTGGGAATTCTTAAGAATGCAGGAATTTTAAATGAATTATTTCCAGCATTAATGTTTATAGCCGTTGGAGCAATGATAGATTTTGCACCATTACTTCAGATGCCATCTATGCTTTTTTTTGGAGCAGCAGCACAATTTGGAATATTTATGACAATAATATTCGCGTACTTATTAGGATTTGATATTAAAGAAGCAGCATCCATAGGTATTATAGGAGCAGCTGATGGACCTACATCTATATTTGTTGCAACCAGGTTTGCCAAGCATTTATTGGGACCGATATCTGTAGCAGCCTACTCATATATGTCTTTAGTGCCAATGATTCAGCCTGTGGTAGTTAAGGCTTTAACAACTAAAGAAGAAAGAAAGATAAGAATGGAATATAAAGAAGTTAAAATATCTAAGACTGTAAAGATAATATTTCCAATAGCAGTGACCATAGTTGCAGGAATTATTGCCCCTATGTCAGCTACTTTAATTGGATGCTTGATGTTTGGAAATCTTATTAGAGAATCTGGCGTACTAGAGAGATTATCTCAATCAGCTCAAAATGAACTAGCTAACTTAGTTACCTTACTTTTAGGTATAACAATTGGTTCTACAATGACAGCAGAAGCATTTATCAATGTAGATACATTAATGATAATGGGGCTTGGTTTAGTTGCATTTGTATTTGATACTGCAGGTGGAGTATTATTTGCGAAATTCTTGAACTTATTTGTTAAGAAAAAGTACAACCCTATGATTGGTGCTGCAGGTATTTCCGCTTTTCCTATGTCATCAAGGGTAATACAAAAGTTAGCAACAGAAGCAGATCCTACGAATTTCATTTTAATGCAAGCTGTATCTGCCAATGTAGCTGGACAAATAGGCTCTATTATTGCAGGTAGTGTTGTATTGATATTATTATCTTAGGAGGGACACTATGTTATTGAATTTGATGCTTTATGGAATGGGCACTACATTTTTCGTTTTGATATTATTTTATTTTGTTATAAAAGGATTAACTAAACTATTTCCAGTAAAATAATGAGAAACCCCTTTTTTAGGGGTTTTTTTTAATTCTTGTAACTAAACTGACACTTCCTCATAAAATATAGAGAACAGAACTTTTTAGGAGGAGAAAAAATGGATAGAGATTATGAAAATAAAGAAAGACCATGTTGTCCTGGTGAGCTAGCAAGGGCTTGTGTGCCTTTTCAAATTATGAATGAAGTGTTTAGTCCAAGAGAAGCATTGAGAGCTGGTACTTTATTTCCAGAGCTAGTTAAACCAAATTTTACAACTGGGATAGGAGATAAGGAAAGAGGGGGTAGATGCCATGGATAGAGCACAAATGGATTTACTTGTTGAAATAATGGAATCATCATTTATACTAGATGAGACATCTCTATATTTAGATACCCATCCAAATGATGAAAGAGCTTTGAGGATGCATAATAATGCTTCACAAAGATATTTTGAATTGAAAAATATGTATCAGGCAAGATATGGTCCTCTAATGAACAGAGAGATGAGCAGATATCCTTGGGCTTATATTGATGGACCTTGGCCTTGGGAAATAAATTTTACTAATTTTTAAAGGAGGATCGTTATGTGGTTTTATGAAAAGAATTTACAATATCCAGTAAGAGTAGATACAACAAATCCAGCATTAGCTGCCATGATACTAGAACAATTTGGAGGACCAGATGGAGAATTATCAGCAGGAGTACGATATCTGTCGCAAAGATGGACTATGCCAACCAATCAAGGTAAGGCTATATTAACTGATATTGGTACAGAAGAATTAGCACATTGGGAAATGATAGGCACTTTAGTTTGGAGATTAGTCAAAGATGCTCCAGTATCTCAAATAAAAGGCACACCTTTTGAAGCTCATTATGTAAATCATGGTAAAAGCCCATTTCCACATAATGCTGGAGGGCAGGCTTGGACAGCAGGTTATATTCAATCAAAAGATGATCCAATAGCAGATTTGCACGAGAATATGGCAGCAGAAGAAAAAGCAAGAGCAACTTATGAATGGTTAATTCGTGTCAGCGATGATCCAGGAGTAACAGATACTTTAAGGTTCTTAAGAGAAAGAGAAGTAGTGCATTTTCAAAGATTTGGTGAAACCTTGGGAATTGTACAGGAATATATAGATAGCAAAAAGTTTTACTAAATTACAATATTATATAGACAAGAGGGACACTGAGTCCCTTTTTTCATGCTTGGGATTAATATAAAAATATAATTCATTTTATAGAAGTAAGTATTATTTTATACTAGATCTCATTTTCCCTTAATTTTTTTGTGCTTTAATTGACAAAGCTATAATAATATGTTATTGTATAACTATACGGGTACGGGGTATGAGTAAATGAGAATATGAAATATTGTATTTAATTAAAAGGGGGAGTAAAAATGGGTAAAAAAATTGCTATCATTGGTGGAGTTGCTGGAGGTGCATCAGCTTTAGCTAGGCTTAGAAGGCTCGATGAAGATGCGGAAATAGTTTTATTTGAAAGAGGTGAATATGTTTCCTTTGCTAATTGTGGGTTGCCTTACTATATTGGTGGAACCATAGAAAATAGGGATTCCCTACTAGTTCAAACTCCTGAAGGGATTATGGAAAGATTTAATGTTGATGTAAGAATTAAATCAGAAGTTACAAAAATAATTAAAGAAGATAAAAAGGTTTTAGTTAAGAACTTACAAAACAATGAGACATACGAAGAAACCTATGACTACCTTATTTTATCACCAGGATCAACACCACTAAAACCACCAATACCAGGTATTGAATCACCTAATATCTTTAGTCTTTGGAATATACCAGATACAGATACAATAAAATCATATATTGATGAGAAAAAACCAAAGACAGCCATAGTGGTAGGTGGAGGATTTATTGGTCTTGAAATGGCTGAAAATCTACATGAACTAGGATTAAAGGTTTCCATAGTTGAGATGTTGGATCAGGTAATGGCACCCATAGACTACGAGATGGCACAAATTGTTCATGAACATTTAAAATTAAAAGGAGTAGACCTAAGACTAAAGGATGGAGTAAGCAAATTTGAATATAAAGACGGAGTAACTACTATTACACTACAATCTGGTGCAACTGTAGAAGGAGATATGATAATTTTATCCATAGGTATTAGACCTAATGGAGAATTAGCTAAAGAAGCAGGATTAGAAGTAAATCAAAGAGGTGGAGTTGTTGTAGATAGATATTTAAGGACTGATGATGATTTCATCTATGCTATAGGAGATGTCATTGAGGTAAAGGACTATGTGAATAAAAATCAAACTATGATTCCTTTAGCAGGCCCAGCAAATAAGCAAGGTAGAATAGTTGCAAATAATATATTGGGTGAAAAAAATGAATATAAAGGAACTCAAGGCACAAGTATTGCAAAGGTTTTTGATATTGCAGTCGCTAGTACAGGTACTAATGAAAAAACATTAAATAGGCTTGGTAAGGAATATAAGAAGGACTATCTAATTTCTGTGATTCATGCTAACTCTAATGCAGGATATTACCCAGGGGCATTACCAATGACTATAAAGTTAATATTTGATTTAGAGGGTAAAGTACTGGGTTCACAAATTGTAGGATATGAAGGTGTAGATAAGAGAATAGATGTAATAGCTACAGCTATTAGGTTTGGGGGAAGTGTTGCTGATTTGGCTGAATTAGAGTTGGCTTATGCACCACCATATTCCTCAGCCAAGGATCCAGTAAATATGATAGGATTTGTAGCAGAAAACCAATTAAAGAAAAAAGTAGATGTAATCCTTTGGAGAGAATTGCAAGACCTAGACATGGAAGATAACATTATTTTAGATGTAAGAGAAGAGGAAGAGCTGCAAATCGGATGTATAGAAGGAGCCATTAATATTCCTTTGGGACAGCTTCGAGAAAGACTTGGAGAATTAGATAAAAGCAAATCCTATGTATTATATTGTGCTGTTGGACTTAGGGGATATATAGCTACTAGAATACTTTCACAAAATGGGTTTCAGGCTAAAAATCTAGCAGGCGGTTTTACAACATATAAGAATATGTATCTTCAAGATGATAATGGTCAAGAAGGTGGAGAAGACCAAAAGGGACCTCAAGGATTTAGTGATTCTGGGGTACAAAAGGTGGAAAAAAAAACTAAAGAATCAGAACCGATAAAGACTAGAATAGCTGGAACAGGTGATGTATTTAAATTAAATGCATGTGGTTTATCATGTCCAGGTCCAATTGTACAAGTGAATGAAAACTTAAAAAACCTTAATGATGGAGATATACTAGAAGTAATGGCAACGGATCCAGGGTTTTTGAATGATATAAAAGCTTGGTGTAAAAACACTGGCAATACTTTAATAAAAACAGAAAATGCAGACAAAAAATTTATTGCTCTTATTGAAAAAAGATCAAAAGCTGAAAAACAATTTGTAGGTGAAGTAGAATCAGTAAAAGATGGAAAGAATATTATTGTATTTAGTGGAGATTTAGATAAGGCAATTGCTTCATTCATTATAGCTAATGGTGCAAGAGCAATGGATAAAGATGTGACAATGTTTTTTACATTTTGGGGATTAAATATTATTAAAAAGCAAACTCATGTAAAAACAAATAAGAATTTTATGGCAAAGATGTTTAGTATGATGTTGCCAAAGAATAGTAAAAAGCTTAGTCTTTCTAAGATGAATATGGCAGGAATGGGACCAAAAATGATAAGAATGGTTATGAAGGGAAAAAACATATCTTCATTAGAAGAATTAATTGAAGAAGGAATGAAGTCAGGAATAAAAATGGTAGCATGTCAAATGTCCATGGATGTAATGGGAGTCTCAAAAGAAGAATTATTAGAAGGTGTGGAAATTGGTGGAGTAGCAACAATGCTAGATGCATCCGATGATTCAAATATGAGTCTATTCATATAGCCAAGCGGGACACAACTCCTGTTCCTCTGTCCCAAATTTAATTTGTAAAAAAAGGTAGAATACTAGAATGTAATATAAGGCAGAATACTAGCATGTAAAGAATGCTAGTATTCTTTTTTCTTTTTTATGAAAATATTTTCATTATTACATTTAAATAAGAAAAGTTTTTACATTGGATTGATATATTGGAAAGGGTATTATTTAGATAATAAATGAACTAAGGAGGAGTCGTGATGGATTCACCACAAAACAAACAAAATGTAAGTCTCTATGGATGGTTAGTCTGGGGAATACTTGTAACTATTTATCTAATAGTTTTTTTTCATAGGCTTTCAGTTGGAGTAATTACAGGGGATCTTGTAGAAACCTTTGGAATGAGTGCTACACAAATTGCAAACTTAGGTGCTATGTACTTTTATGCATATACTATAATGCAAATTCCTTCTGGTATTCTGGCTGACCGTTTAGGTCCTAAGAAAACAGTTATAGTAGGTTGTATAGTTGCAGCTATTGGCTCAATAATATTTTCATTTGCTGCCAATATACCCATGGCATACTTCGGTAGACTTCTAGTTGGGCTAGGAGTATCAGTAGTATTTTTATGTATATTAAAGATTCAAGCTAACTGGTTTCCAGCTAAAAAATTTGCTACCATGAGCGGTATTACAAGCTTCATAGGAGGTATGGGAGGTGTTCTTGCACAGGGTCCTCTTATAGCAATAGTAAATATGATAGGATGGAGAAGTTCCTTTCTTGTTATAGGTGTAATAACATTAGTACTAGTTGTTATTACAGCAATATTTGTTAAAAACACACCTACTGAAAAAGGATTACCTGAGGTTAATCCTCAACAGACTCAGCCTATTGGAGAAAAGGAAAGCATTTTATCACAATTATTAGAAGTACTTAAGAATCCAAGGATTTGGGCTCCCGCTATTGCCTTTGGTGGTATAAATGGAAGTTTCATGTTATTTGCTGGAACTTTTGGAGTTTCATATATTAGCAATGTATATAGTCTAAATAATACTTCTGCTGCTAATTACATTTCAATAATGTTAGTAGGTTCAGGTATAGCATGTTTATTGATTGGGAGGATATCTGATTCCATACGAAAAAGAAAGTTACCTATGGTAATACTTGCCATAGCTGCAGTTGTGGCATGGATAATATTGGTATTTGTAAGACCGCCTATATGGTTCATGTATGTATTTATACTTTTAGCTGGTTCAGCTTCATCAATTGGAGTTTTATGTTGGTCCGTAGGTAAAGAAGTAAGCAACCCAAGACTTGCTGGAATGGCAATGTCTATAGTAAATGTATGTGGATTCCTTTTTGCAGCACTTCTTCCAGTAATAAGTGGAAGGATAATTGATACAAATATTACAAGAGGGTTATCTCCAGATATGGCTTATGTGAGGGCTTTTATAGTTCCTACAGTTTCTACCATTATATCTTTAGTTTTTGCATTACTATCTAGAGAAACCAAATGTGAGAATATTTATAGTAAGTAGAGAGGAGTGTTGTAAATGTCAAATATACTAGAGAAGGCTAAATCAATAGAAGATTATATAATTAAGTTTAGAAGAGACTTCCACGAAAATCCTGAACTTAGTGGACAAGAATTTAAGACTCAAGAGAAAATTATGAAGGAATTAGAAGTATTAGGAATACCTTATAAAAAAGCAGGGAACACCTCTTTAATAGCTACATTAAAAGGCGGAAAAAGTGGAAAAACAGTAGCTTTAAGAGGCGATATAGATGCTCTTCCAATTAAAGAGGAATCAGGAGTTGAATTTGCATCAAAGGTGCCTGGATTAATGCATGCTTGTGGACATGATAGTCATACTGCAATGCTACTTGGTGCAGCAAAGCTCTTATCTGAAATGAAGGATGAAATACAGGGTGAAGTAAGATTTTTCTTTCAAGAAGGAGAAGAAATATTTACAGGAGCAAAGAAAATCATAGAAGCAGGTGGAATGGAAGGCGTAGATGCATGTCTTGGTATTCACAATCTGCCAGCTATAGAAGTTGGACATGTAGATGTATCACCAGGCTATAGGTCTGCAGGCTGTGACACTATATATGTTAAGTTTGAGGGAGTATCAGGTCATGGTTCAGCCCCACACCTTGCAAAGGATACAGTTCATCCTGCGTGTCTATTCGTCACAGACCTTCAAGGAATAGTCGCTAAAAATGTTAATCCTCAAGAGCCTATAGTAGTTTCTGTAGGAAGATTCCAGGGAGGAACAAAGGCAAATATCATATCTAAGTATACAGAACTTGATATTTCTATGAGATACTTTGATGAAAATACTAGAAAAACAGTCCATGAAGCTATAAAGAGACATGCTAAAGCAATAGCAGATACCTATGAAATTAAGGTAGATGTAATCATAGAGGACAGTACTCTAAGTGTATATAATGATGACGAATTATCAGTTTTAGCGAAGAAAACCTCCTCCACTATTTTTGGGGAAGATAAAATTGTATCCATACCTAAGATGATGGGCTCAGAAGATATGTCCTACTATTTCCAACATGCTAAAGGTGTTTTTGCATGGCTTGGATCGGGAAATAAGGAAAAAGACTGTATATATTTCCCACACCATGAGAAATTTAAAATTGATGAAGATTGCTTAAAGTACGGAACAGCATTATATACACAATTTGCTATAGATTTCTTAAATGACAAATAGAACAAAACAAAAGCTGTAACAATAATAGATTGTTATAGCTTTTGTTTTGTTCTAAAAAAATTGTGGTATAATATTAATATTAAATATAGGCTGGTGATATGATGGGTTTGACTATTAGAGAAATGCTGAAGGCTGAGTTTTTTAAGGATTTTAATGTTGTAGCAGGCCATGAAGGCTTAGATAAACAGTTGCAAGGAATCGCAATTCTAGATGCTCCAGATGGATATAAGTGGACAAGAGGCAGAGAATTTGTCATATCTTCAGGCTATATATTTAAACAACATCCAGAACTATTTGAAGAGTATGTAAAAACGGATACTTTTAAAGAGATATCTGGAATGGGATTAAAAATAGATAGATATATAAAGATAATTCCAGAGCATATTATAAATATATTTAATGAATACAATATTCCCTTAATAAATATTCCAGTAGGTCCATCCTGGATGGACATCATGAATCAGCTTAATGTATTGGTAATGAATAAAAACATTAGGCAATTTAGAATAGGGACTATTAATCCAAGGAGTTTTTCCAAATTAAGCTATCAAGCAAGAAAGATAAATAAGATATTATCCCAAATTGAAGGTGAAATGAATTTTCCTGCTATGTTATATGACTTATCATCTGAAAAACCTTATTATAGCTCAAATGCATTTATGGAGCTTATTGGAGATTTGAAGATAGAAGATTTTTGGAATCCACCCTTTGATTATACACAAGAAGTATTATGCGATAATTTAAGTATGATAAGATATAGATTTATAGATGATAAATATGATAGACCTTATAGCTGGATTACTGTGCCTATTACAGTTGGAGATAAGATAAAAGGATATTTTGTAGTCTTGGAAGCTACAGGTCTTATAGATTACTTTGATCAATTCGCCCTACGAATAGGATTTCTACTTCTTCAATCCCTATATGAGCAAATATTAGTAGCTCAAAGCATTGGAGATGTAGGTTTTGAAAAATTTACTTCTGATATCATAGTAGGAAATCTAGTAGGTGATGAAGCTATATCTAAAAAAGCAGATAATTTAGGCTTGGATATAAACATAAACTATTATCTGATTTTAATGAAACCAGAAAAGGAAAATACTCATCTACTAAGCTATAAGGATGAACTTAGAGAGGTTGTAAATAGTAGTATATCTCAGACGGAGGCTAGAATGGCCATGATAGACGATAGTAGTTGTATCTTTTTGATCCCTGTAGATAATAAGATTTCAGAAAAAGAGAATCTAGAACTAATAAAAAAGGCTTCTAATTCTTTTAAAAAGAGAATAGAGTCAAAGATAGAGAATATAAATATAGTTTTTGGAGTTTCCGATAATGGAAGTACAATACTTGATCTAAGAAAAAATTATGTAAGATGTAATCAAGCCATAAGAATTGGCCAGTTATTATATCCAAATGAATCTTATTTAAAATATTCTGATTTAGGAGTTTTTGCTTGGATGAATATGAAGGAAGATGAATTGGGAATAATATCAAAGGATATTAAGACTTTAATTGAAAATCCTGAACATAAAGAACTCATAGAAATACTAAGGGCTTATTTAGAATGTAAAATGAATTATAGTCTTACAGCAAAGCAACTTTTCTTACATATAAACACTGTTAGAAAAAGGGTAGAGGAGATAAAAGATCTCATAGATCTAGATTTAGAAGACCCTATGAGCAGATTAAAGCTTGAGATTTTATTAAAGTTGATTAATTAAAGAAGTTATGACTAATCACGATTTTATTAATCTAGACATGGTCTTAGATTTGGTATAAAATAATAATAACTATAAATATGAAGGAGGTAATTTGATGAACCCAATGACAGCAGAAAATTTAAGATCCGCTTTTGGTGGTGAATCTCAAGCTCATATGAGATATAGAATTTGGGGAGATAAAGCAAAGAAAGATGGATTCCAAACAGTCTACAGATTATTCATGGCTACATCAGATGCTGAAGAAGTGCATGCAACATTACATTTCAAAGCATTAAAAGACATGTCAGGTGATTTCTTAGTAGCATCAGGGGGAGGATTTGGATTAGGCACTACTTCTGATAATCTTCAAGGAGCAATCAATGGAGAATTACATGAAGTTAATCAAATGTATCCAGCATATATAGCGGTAGCAGAGATGCAAGGAGAAAAAACAGCTATATCAGCTATGAAATTTGCTATTGATGCTGAAAGAGTACACGCAGAGTTGTTCACTAAAGCAAAAGAAGCTGTAGATGCTGGTAAGGATTTAGAAGCAAAAGTTGTGGAACTTTGTCCAGTTTGTGGATTTATCACATTAACAGGCGAAGAAGACAAATGTCCATTATGTAATGCTAAGAAAGAACTATTTGTTGCATATTAATAGTTTTGCTGTGATGCTAGACACAAATGTGTCTAGCTTTCTACTTTATGATTAAACAACTTCAGTTTATTTGAAGTTTACAATAATTTTCAATTGTGAATTGTGAAAATGAGGTGTTTTACCATGGTAATTGAAACTATGACATTATCTTTGCTACTCGGGAAACTTGCAGGTGGTAAGATAAGAAATTTAGAATATTTATATATAAAAGGATGGTATCTATTCGCTATATCTTTTCTAGTAGAAATTGCTTCTTTGTTAATAGTTTCTAAAAGTATTGGAAACTTAAGTATTATTATTGAAGATAAATTTTATTATATCCATATATTTATCTATCTTCTATTAATTATTGGATTATCTATGAATTTTGATGAAAATGGATTTAAGATAGTACTATTAGGTTCTATATCAAATTTTATACCTCTTGTTTTAAACAACGGAAGAATGCCAGTTTCAGTTAATGCTCTTAAATATTCAAAGCTATATAATCAATTGTCTTTATTAGAAGAAGGGCGAATATTAACTCATACATTAACTAGTGAAACTACTAAGTTCTTATATTTATGTGATATAATTCCAATTCCAGATCCATATATTTTTCCCAAAATAATAAGCATAGGAGATATATTCATAGCTCTAGGACTTTTTGTTTTGATTTTTTCTTATATGAAAAGAAAATATAAAAATCATGAAATAACCATAGATTACTATAAATCCTAATATTGTTAGGGTTTATTTTTTTATATCTTGGTAAACTAAATGAAAAGACATAAGGAGGTAATTTTTTGGAACTTAGACTTTTCATTATCGCCATAATACCTGCAGCTATAATTATCCTAGGTATTTATTTATCTGATAGACATGATAAGGAACCTATGAAGGTTTTGTTGTTTACTTACATCTTAGGTGCATTATCTGTGATTCCAGCTATTTTAGTTGAAGAAGTCTTGATAAGATTTAATATATTTACTGGAGTATTAGGTGCATTTTACAATGCATTTATAGTAGCAGGTTTGACAGAGGAATATCTCAAGCGATTAGTCGTATTAAAATATCCTTATAAAACAAAGTATTTTAATGAGAAACTAGATGGTATCGTATACTCAGTATTTTCTACCATGGGTTTTGCTACAGTGGAAAATATAATATATGTTGCCTATAGATATACTAACAATCCCTTTATTGGGCTATATAGAGGATTATTCTCTGTACCTGCCCATGCAGTATTTGGTATCACCATGGGATACTATCTATCTCTAGCAAAATTTGATACAAATTTGGAAAGAAGAAGAATGAACTTAAGAAAATCTTTATATATGCCTGTTATAATGCATGGAATGTTTGATTTCATACTTATGGCCAATATACCACAATTGACTTTAATCTTTGTACCATATGTATTGTTATTATGGGTTTTAAATCAAAGAAAATTAGCAAGCTATATGTATGATTCAAAGAATAGACTAATTGGATTAAAAAGAAAAGAATAATTCTTATTGTATAAACAATTAAGAAAGTATAATATAGGAGATAGAGGAAACTCTATCTTTTATCTTTAGTACAAGCATAGTTCTATTAAGGGGGAAAACAATGAAAAAAAGGTCATATATTTTAGTATTGTTTTTAGTTATATCAATAGGTTTATTGGGATTTACCATAGGTAAAAATACACTTAATATGGAAAGAACTACAGTAGAAGAAGATTTTGATGCACATGAAGAAATCGTAAAAGAAGTAGTATCTGAAGAAATTATTGAAACAATAGAAGAACCAAAGATAATTGCAATCAACTTGCTAGCAGCAGGAGATATTATGTTTCACTCTCCCCAATACAAAGCTGCATACATAAAAGAAAGTGATTCTTATGATTTTATACCAACATTCCAGCATATAAAAAGATATGTTGAAGATGCGGATATAGCCTTAGCAAATTTTGAAACTGTCACAGCGGGTAAAGAAATTGGATATAAAAGCTATCCAAGATTTAATACACCAAAAGAATCTATTTTAGCAATTAAGGAGACAGGCTTTGATATTTTGTCTACTGCAAACAATCATAGCTTAGATCATGGCAAAAAAGGAATTATATCCACCATAGATAATATAAATGAATATGGTATGAAAAACATTGGTACATATAAGGAAGCTAATACACCTATACTCATAGAAGACATCAAGGGTATCAATATAGGATTTCTCTCCTATACCTACGGATTAAATGGTTTAGATTCACTTCTAAATGAAGAAGAACTATCATATATGGTAAATAGAATAGACGAAGATAAGATAAAAAAGGATATTATAAAGACCAAAGACTTGGGTGTAGATATGACAGTGGTATTTGTTCACTGGGGAAATGAATATCAAAGAGATCCTTCTCCTTATCAAATAGAACTAGGTGAAAAAATGGTTGAATGGGGAGCAAATATTATATTAGGAAGTCACCCCCATGTAATCCAAAATTCTCAAATAGTTGATAAAGATGGTAAGGATAATTTTATTATTTATTCCATGGGTAATTTTTTATCAAACCAGAGAAAAGAGACTCTAAATAATTCCTATACAGAAGATGGGGTTATGATAAATTTAGAAATAGAAAAGAACTTTTCCACTGAAGAAACTATAATAAAAAATATATCTTATATACCCACATGGGTTCACAAATATAGGGAAAATGATAAATTGCATTATGAAATATTACCTGTAAAAGAAATCCTAGGAGGAAGTTTAGACATAATGGTATCAGATACTGTAAAATCAAGACTTGAAAAATCCCTTGCAGATACAATGGACAAGATGGTGGAAAATTAAGTATTATCAGAATTATATTATATTTCATATCTCAAAAGAATTAGTTCAATTAAATTCTCATATGTTATATAATATAAATAATAAGAAAAATACGATAAAAGGCGTGGTATACCTTGGAATTTATAAGTAGATTATTTTCGGATATTAGGATAGGAGACATAGTTGATATTCTTATTGTATCAGCAGTTTTTTACAAGTTATTTACTCTAATTAGGGAAACTAGGGCAGAGCAGCTGACAAAGGGGATTTTTGCTTTATTTGTTTTTGCTAAGCTTAGTGGTTTTCTAAAACTCTATACCATTAACTGGATATTAGAAAATGCAATGACTGTGGGAGTTATAGCCATTCTAATTGTATTTCAACCTGAGCTTAGGCGCGGATTGGAATATATAGGAAGGTCTAGATTCTTTACCAAGTCTTTTTTAGAAATAAAAGGTGAAAGCTTATCAAAGACAGTAGAAGAAATAGTAGAGGCTTGTGCATCTTTATCTAGACAAAAAATAGGAGCATTAATAGTTTTAGAAAGAGAAACAGGACTTAATGAAGTTGCTGATACAGGAACAAAAATAAATGGCTTAGTATCTAGTAATTTGCTTATCAATATCTTCATTCCCAATACTCCATTACATGATGGAGCAGTAATTATAAAAGATGATGTGGTTAAAGCCGCAGCTTGTTTTTTACCCCTTACAGAAAATACCAATGTGAGTAAGGAACTAGGCACTAGACATAGAGCAGCACTAGGTATCTCTGAGAAATCCGACAGTTTATCCATAATAGTTTCAGAGGAGACTGGTTCTATTTCCATTGCAGAGAATGGAACCATAGCAAGACATTTAGATAGTAAGACATTAAAGCAGATATTAACAGATATGTATAAGCCAAAGGATTCAGCAGAATCATTTATAGTAAAATGGAGGCGAAAAGATGAAAAAGATGAAAAATGACTTAGTTTTGAAAATCTTAGCCTTTGTTATAGCTATAGTTTTATGGGCTTATGTTATGGATGAAGTAAATCCAGAATGGCCTACAGAATACAAAAATATTAAAGTAACATTTAGTAATACAGATGCCCTAGATAAGCAAGGACTTGTTGTTATGGAGCCAAATGAAGTTACCATATCCGTAAAAGTTACAGGTAGAAGATCCGATATGGGAAATTTCTCACCGGAATCAATCAAAGCACAAGTAGATTTATCTGGATATAAGGAAGGACAAGTAAAAGTTCCCATAGATGTTTGGTTAGAGCAAACAAGCAATGTAAGAGTAGATAAATATGAACCAAAGGAAATACTATTTAATTTTGACAAAATAATATCAAAAGAAAAAACGGTAACTATAAGAACTAGTGGAGACCTTGCTTCAAATTATGTGTTGGGAGATATAGTAACCAAAACCCCATCAGTTTTCTTAAAAGGGCCTCGAACATGGGTTAATGAAGTTGCAGAAATTGTAGGGGAAATAAAGTTAGATGGTAGAAAAGAAGATATTAATATTAGCGTACCTCTAAAAATCCTTGATGATCAAGGCAATGATGTTATGGGAGTTGTAAATGAACCTAGTGTAATTGATGTAAGGATACCAGTTTATAGAACCGTTACCTTACCTATTGAACTACAATATACAAATACACTACCTGAAAATTATGAGATCACTGCAATTAATATTATGCCAAATCAAATTGGCTTGAAAGGTAAGGATAATATTGTTAACTTATCATCCATTCTAACTAAGCCAATAGATATAAATGCATTAATGGAAGGAAATGAGGTTGAAGTAGAACTTGATCTCCCACGAAATGTTTCACTTCTAAATCCAGATGAAAAAGTTAAGGTGTCATTAAATATTGAAGAAGCTTTTACGAAAACCTTTGAATACAATTTATCAGAAATAGATATTAGAAATTTATCTGAAGATTTAGCTTTAAGTGAAGAAGATTATTCTAAAAACATTGTGATAACATTAAAGGGAAGCAAAGAAATTATTGAAAGTTTAACTAAGGAAGATTTAGTGGTTTATTTGGATTTAGGTTTATTTAAAGAAGGCACTTGGAATGCATATATAGGATTTACTGTAGTTGATGGTCTTACAGTCAAAGATATAACACCGCAGCCTATTGAGTTAAATATAATTAATCACTAAGGGGGAACAGAATGGAAAGGAAATATGTATTAGCAATAAACCCGGGATCCACTTCTACTAAGGTCTCTATATTTGAGGGAGAAAATGAAATAAATACCGTCAAAATAGACCATAACAAAGAGGAACTAAAAAGCTACAAGCGTGTGTCTGAACAATATGATTATAGGCTGAGTCTGATACAAAATTGGTTAGAAAAAGAAGGGCTAACTCCTAATGATTTTATTGCAGTGGTTGGTAGAGGTGGGCTATTAAGACCTATGCCGGGAGGAACTTATATTGTTACTGATGTAATGATTGAAGACCTGAAAATAGGAATATCAGGTGAACATGCATCTAATTTAGGTGGGATGCTGGCTAAGGGCCTGGCAGATGTGGGAGCTATCGCTGCTTATATAGTAGACCCAGTAGCTGTAGATGAATTTACTGAAGTAGCTAGGATATCAGGGTTAAAAGAAATTCCTAGAAAATCTTTGATTCATGCATTAAATATAAAAGCTGTATCCCATAGAAGGGCTAATGAGATAAACAAGGACTTGAAGGATCTAAATCTAATAGTAGCTCATCTAGGTGGTGGAATATCAATTGCTCCAGTAGAAGGTGGAAAATTAATTGATGTAAATAATGCAAAAGAGATGGGACCTTTATCACCAGACAGAACAGGTAGTTTACCTATAGGTGACCTTGTTAAAATGTCCTTTTCAGGAGATTATTCTTTGGATGAGATGAAGACAAAAATCAGTGGTGAAGGCGGATTATTTTCCTATTTAGGAACTATGGATGGTAGAGAAATCCAGGAGAGAATAGATAATGGGGATAAGTATGCAGAGCTTATATATTATGCTATGGCTTATCAAATTGGTAAAGAAATAGGCTCCTATGCTACAGTCTTGAAAGGGAAAGTTGATAATATAATACTTACTGGTGGACTAGCTTACTCTAGTTATCTAGTAGATAGAATAAAAGAAATGATTAGCTTTATCTCTGAAGTAATAGTATATCCTGGTGAGGATGAAATGGACGCCCTGAACAAGGGTGCTTTAAGAGTAATAAAGGGAGAAGAAAAAGCTAAAATTTATGAAGATGAGGTGGTTATAAATGGCTAAGTCTTTTAAAGCATTACTTGAATTAGCTCAAAAAAAGGGACCAAAGAAAGTAGCAGTAGCTGTTGCACAAGATAGAGATGTTCTTTCAGCAATAAAAAATGCAACTGATTTAAATATTGCAATACCAGTATTAGTTGGAGATAAAGATCAAATATTAGCTGTAGCAAATGAGCTTAGCTTTGATTTAACCAATATAGAGGTGATCCACGAAGTAGATACTACTATGGCTTGTAGAATTGCAACAGAGCTGGTAAGTAGTGGCAAAGCTGATGTGTTAATGAAAGGCCTTATAGATACTTCTGTAATAATGAAACAAGTACTGGATGGGGAAATTGGTCTTAGGACTGGAAATGTAATATCTCATGTTGCTGTATTTGATGTTCCTACTTATCACAAGGTGTTTATTGTAACAGATGCAGCTATGAACATATCCCCTGATCTTAAGCAAAAGAAAGAAATAATTGAAAATGCTGTAGTCTTGGCAAAATCCTTAGATATAGAAACACCAAAAGTAGCAGTTTTAGCAGCAAAGGAAAAAGTATCACCTAAGATGGAGGCAACAGTTCACGCTAAAGAATTAGCTGATATGAACAGAAGAGGAGAAATCACAGGCTGTTTAGTAGATGGGCCTCTTGCATTGGATAATGCTGTATCAAAGGAATCAGCTATATTAAAAGGCATAGATAGTGAAGTTGCAGGAGATGCAGATATATTACTTACACCAGATATTGATGCTGGTAATGTTTTATACAAAGCTTTGACATTCTTAGGTAATGCAAAGTCCGCGGGACTTATTGTAGGTACAACAGCTCCTATAGTTCTTACTTCTAGAGCTGACAATGAAGAAGCTAAATTAAATTCAATTGCCCTAGCAGTATTAATGGCATCTAGATAGGAGGACAAGAATGGAAAATATTAGATTGTTAATAATAAACCCAGGTTCTACATCAACTAAGATAGCAGTATTTGACAATGAAAAGATTACATTTGAAGAAACTCTTCGTCATACGGTTGAAGAATTATCAGTTTTTTCAAGGATATACGATCAATTTGAGTTTAGAAAAAATATTATTGTAGATGCTCTTCAAAAGAATAATATATCTCTTGATTCCCTTAATGGGGTAATAGGAAGGGGAGGACTTCTCAATCCTATAGAAGGCGGTACTTATGAAGTAAATGATAAAATGATAGATGATTTAAAAGCTGCAAATAGAGGAGAGCATGCCTCAAATCTAGGTGGTATATTGGCTCATGAAATAGCAAAGGAAATAGGAAAAAGGTCATTTATAGTAGATCCAGTGGTAGTAGATGAACTTTCAGATGTTGCTAGGATCTCAGGAATGAAGGAAATAGAAAGAATATCTATCTTCCATGCTTTAAATCAAAAAGCAGTGGCTAGAAGATATGCAAATAGTATAAATAAATCATATGAAGACTTAAATCTAATAGTTGTTCACTTAGGTGGAGGAATATCAGTAGGTGCCCATGAAAAGGGAAGAGTAATAGATGTACCAAATGCTTTAAATGGAGAGGGAGCTTTTTCTCCAGAAAGAGCGGGAGGCCTTCCTGTTGGAGACTTGGTAAAACTTTGTTATTCTGGCAAATATACAGAAGATGAAATAAAGAAGATGATAACAGGAAAAGGTGGAATTGTCTCATATCTAGGGACTAATGATGCTAGAGAAGTGGAAAATAGAATAAAAAATGGAGATAAGTATGCTGAATTAATATACTATGCCATGGCTTATCAAGTAGCAAAGGATATTGGAGCAGCAGCTGCAGTTTTAAAGGGCAATGTAGATAGAATAATTGTAACTGGTGGTATTGCCTACGATAAGCTATTTACATCATGGATAGACGAAAGAGTTAAGTTTATTGCTGATGTAACTATATATCCAGGTGAAGATGAACTTACAGCCTTAGCTGAAGGTGGACTTCGTGTACTAAGAGGAGAAGAGGAAGCGAAACTATATAAATAGGATTTGGTGATTATGATTAATGACAAAAGAATTAGGGTTATAATAGGACATTATGGATCTGGAAAATCTGAATTTAGTGTTAATTATGCTGTTAAATTAGCAAACATGGGCAAAAAAGTAGCCCTAGCTGATTTAGATATAGTGAATATGTATTTTAGATCTAGAGAAAAGGCAAAGGAAATGGAAGCACTAGGAATAAGAGTAATTGGCAGTCAAATCAATGCCCCTGCAGTAGAGGTGCCATCTATATCAGCAGAGGTATATGCACCATTACAGGATGAATCATATGATCTTGTATTAGATGTAGGTGGAGATCCAGTAGGAGCTAGAGCTTTGGGTAGATATGTTGAGTATTTCAAAGAAGGTAAATATGATATGTTCTTTGTATTAAACGCTAATCGCCCTGAAACTCAAACTCTAGACAAGGTTCTTGAATATATGACTAAAATTCAAGATGTTTCTAGAGCTAAGATAACCGGTATTGTAAACAATACCCATTTACTTAAGAGTACAACTGCTGAAGATGTACTAAGAGGTCAAGAATTGGCCTTAGAGGTGGCAGCAAGAACCAATATAAAGCTAAGATACATTTCCGTATTAAAAGAAGTAGTCCCAAGCCTTCCTAAGGATTTAGAAGGCGAAATATTCCCTCTAGAGATGTTTATGAGGGATGAATGGATGCTATAACAGAATAAGGAGGGGTAAAGAATGGCTAAAGGTAAAGTAACATTTAAAGAAGACATTTGTAAAGGATGCACTCTTTGTACTACTGTATGTCCTGTGAAAATAATCACTATGGACAAGACTAAGATAAACGCAAAAGGATATCATCCTGCCACAACTACAGAACTAGAAAAATGTATTGGATGCGCCAACTGTGCAACTATTTGTCCAGATTCAGTTATTACTGTAGAAAGATTCTAATTAATTATTAAAGGAGGGTTCAATTATGGCAAAGGTTCTCATGAAAGGGAATGAAGCTATAGGAGCAGCAGCAATTGCAGCTGGTTGTAAATATTTCTTTGGATATCCTATAACTCCCCAATCAGAATTACCAGAATATATGTCAAGAGAGTTACCAAAAGCAGGAGGGGTGTTTTTACAAGCTGAATCAGAAGTAGCAGCCATTAACATGGTTTATGGTGCAGCAGGTGCAGGTGCAAGAGTAATGACTTCATCCTCAAGCCCTGGAATGTCACTAAAACAAGAAGGAATATCTTACCTTGCAGGTGCTGAATTACCTTGTCTTTTAGTTAATATTATGAGAGGTGGACCAGGATTAGGTAGTATTCAACCATCACAAACAGACTATTTCCAAGCTACTAGAGGTGGTGGAAATGGAGACTATAGAATGGTAGTATTTGCTCCATCCAATGTTCAAGAATTAGTAGATTTAATAATTGAAGGTTTTGATATAGCAGATCAATACAGAAATCCAGTTATGATTCTTGGAGACGGTATGATTGGTCAAATGATGGAGCCAATAGAATTTAAAGCTCCAATTAAAAGAGAATTACCAGTGAAGGACTGGGCTACAGTAGGTACTGGAGGAAAAAGAAAGCCAAATATTATAAACTCTTTATATATAGCAGCAGAAGCTTTAGAAGAACACAATATTAAACTCCAAGCAAAATATAAAACAATGAATGAAACTGAACAAAGAGTAGAGTCCTATAATATAGAAGATGCAGATGTAGTTATTGCAGCTTATGGAACTACATCAAGGATTGCAAAAACAGCCATAGCAAAATTAGAAAAAGAAGGATATAAAGTAGGATTAATTAGACCAATTACATTATGGCCTTATCCATATAATGAATTTAAAAAAATAAATCCAAATTGCAAAGGCATACTTACTGTTGAAATGAACAATGGACAAATGATAGATGATGTGAAAATTGCAGTAGAAGGCAAATTCCCTGTTTCATTCTATGGAAGAACAGGTGGAATGATTCCTACTCCAGATGAAATAGTAGAAAATGTAAAGAAAATCTATGGAGGTGAAAAATAATGACTGTAGTATTTGAAAAGACAAAAGGCTTAACAGATGTGCAAACTCACTACTGTCCTGGATGTACCCATGGTATAATTCATAGATTAGTAGGAGAAGTGTTAGAAGAATTAGGAATACTAGACAATGCTATTGGAGTTGCACCAGTAGGATGTTCAGTATTTGCTTACAACTATTTTAACTGTGATATGCAACAAGCAGCTCACGGTAGAGCACCTGCAGTAGCTACAGGAATTAAAAGAGTACATCCAGAGAACTTTGTATTTACTTATCAAGGTGATGGCGATTTAGCTTCTATTGGTACAGCTGAAATCGTTCATGTTGCACATAGGGGAGAAAAAATATCTACAATATTTGTTAATAATGCTATCTACGGAATGACAGGTGGACAAATGGCTCCAACCACATTAATTGGACAAAAAGCAACAACAGCTCCTTTTGGAAGAACTGAAGAACATAGTGGTAGACCAATAAAGATCAGTGAAATGTTATCTACAATACATGGCGCTGCATTTGTTGAAAGAGTAGCAGTTAATACACCTGCAAATATTAGAAAAGCAAAGAAAGCTATAAAAGAATGCTTCCAAATACAACTTGATGGCAAGGGATTTGGAATAGTAGAAGTATTGTCTACATGTCCTACTAACTGGGGGTTAACAGCTCCAGAATCAATGAAATGGTTAGAGGAAAATATGATTCCTTATTATCCTCTTGGAAACTTTAGAAGACCAGGGGAGGATGAATAAAATGGAAGAAAGAATAGTAATTGCTGGTTTTGGTGGACAGGGAGTAATGGCTCTAGGTCAACTTCTCACATATTCAGGAATGATAGAAGATAAATCTGTATCATGGTTGCCTTCATATGGACCAGAAATGAGGGGAGGAACTGCCAACTGTAATGTTATTATATCTTCAGAAGCAGTAGGTTCTCCAGTAGTTGTAGAGTCAACTGCAGCTATAGTAATGAATAGACCTTCCTTAGATAAATTTGAAAAAACAGTAGTACCAGGAGGAAGACTTTTCATCAATTCATCATTAGTAGATAGAAAATGTACTAGAGAAGATATAGAAGTATATTATATCCCAGCTAATGAGATTGCAAATGATTTAGGTAACCCAAGGATAGCTAATATGGTGCTACTAGGAGCATTCCTTGAAGTTACAAAAGCAGTTACAATTGATTCTATACTAAACAAAGCTTTCACTGCAGTATTTGGTGAAAACAGAGCCCATTTAATGCCAATAAACAAAGAAGCATTAGAAAAAGGTGTAGAATTAGCGAAAGAGCAAAAGGAATAAATATTTGATATAAAAATAAAGCCAGACTTTTGTCTGGCTTTATATTGCATTTTAACTATTAATATTAATATTAATATTAATATTAATCTTCATTTTCATTTTCATCTGCTGTATAGCAAGGTGGGCTAATTGTGCCTCCAATGGATGGAATTTCAACCTGTCTGTTTTGTAAAACTTTAAGTGTAAGTTCTATAACCATTTTTTCTTCCACCTTTTTAAAGAATTTTTCTTCAAAAGGAAGTTCAGCATCGTGAGGACGCTCTCGATTAATGAATTCATCGAATTCAAAAATTCTTGCCCTAACTAGTTCACAGAACGGAAGTTCGTTGAAATTTTCTGTCATGAATTGATTAATTTCTGATAAATCTCCTGATAATAGGTCATCTTTTTCAGCAAAATGTTTATTTGGTAAATCGCTTACTTTAAAAAACTCAAACTCTGACTTAGAATTCACAGCAAGAGTTGCAGGTGGTGTGAAAAAACTAACCGGTGTTGAACATTCAAAAGGAACATCTACAGTACAATGGCGAAGGTCACCACATACTCCTTTCCAGTTTGAACATTCTCCTGTAGAATAGTCTATATTTTTACGAACAAAGCCTTTGATAAATAGAATGTTTGTAGGTTGAAGCAGCGTACATTGGGTAATCTTTAGTCTTTTTTTAATATCTTTAATCTCAAGTGCTGGCTCAGGTAAACGAATAAATGCATTAACATTAAATCGAATGGTTAACTCAGCTAATACTACAGGTATTTTTACAATAACACCCGTTCTTATACCACCTGGTGTTACTGGGGTATTTGCACAATTATCTAAAACGGTACTATCAACATCAACACAAAACTTGTCATGTGGTGAACTAACGTTACACTGTTTAGCAGGGCTTTGTGTGTTTTTTTTAGATTGTCCATAACTACTATCTATTAGACGTACATTACTAACATTTAATCCTTCTACATGGTGATTCATACTATATTCCTCCTCGATATATTTTTGATGAATAGTTTTTTATGTCATGTCCATACTATAATATATTCTTGAGATTGAATTAGGTGAAAACATATTTTGTCATAAAGTGAAATAAATTGTATAAATATTCTTTGGCAAATAATTTTGTAAAAATACGGATAATATGGTATAATGTATCTAGTCTAACAAAAGAATAATCGCTGAATTCATTTGAAGCGGGGGAACCAATATTTTGGGGTGAATCCTTTATAGGACGGGCAAAACCCTTTAGCCCGAACCCGACAGCTAACCTCGTAAGCGTATTAAAGGGGGCGTGAAATTGTACTGATTTCAGGACTATGGAACCCCATAGTTTTTTTTGTCCCTCAAAACTGGTTGACATAAAGTATATAAAACTATATTTGAGAGGAGAGATGTTATGAGAAGAGATTTAAAATTTAGCATCATTGGAGCAGGAAACGGTGGTATGGCCATGGCTGCATATTTGGCAATGATTGGGTATGAGGTAAATTTATATAATAGAACCTTAGAAAATATATTCTCATTGATTAAAAGTCCTATAGTATCATTGACAGGAGAAAAAGAAGGGTTTGGAGTATTGAACAGAGTAACAAACATAATGAAAGAAGCTATAGAAGGTGTAGATATCATAATGGTTACAGTCCCAGCAATGGGTCATTATCAGATGACGATGGAAATGGCACCTTATCTAGAAGACGGTCAGGTAATAGTACTAAATCCAGGACGAACAGGAGGAGCTTTAGAAGTATATGAAACCCTCAGAAAGCAAAATTGTGAAAAGCAAGTAATAGTAGCAGAAGCTCAGTCTTTTATTTATGCTTGCAGATCTACATCAACTAATAGTGCCCATATATTTAAGATGAAGAAGGAAGTTACAATAGCAGCAATTCCATCATATAAAACAGATTATGTAATTAACCTACTAAAGCATGCATATCCACAATTTATTCCAGCAAAAGATGTACTTGAAACAAGCATCAACAATTATGGAGCAATATTCCATCCTGCACCAACATTATTAAATAGCGGACATATTGAAAGAGGCGCACCTTTTGAATATTATACAGAGGGGATTACTCCTTCCATAGGAGAATTCCTAGAAAAGATGGATAATGAGAGAATGGAGATTGGAAAGATTTTAAAGGTAGAGACTTTGTCAGCCAAGGATTGGCTATATGAAACATATGGAGCTAGTGGAAGTAATTTATATGAAACAGTGCAAAATAATCCGGCATATAAAGGTTTACAGGCGCCAAAGGGGTTATCCATCAGATACATATATGAGGATGTGCCATATAGCTTAGTACCTATGTCTTCATTAGCTAGGGAATTAGGGATTAAAACTCCAGCTATTAACTCAATAATTAATGTGGCAGAACTCATGACTGGTCGGAACTTTTTTGAGGAAGGTAGAACTATCGAGAGATTAGGACTAGACGGTTTATCTATATATGAAATGCATAGAATTGCACAGGTAGGCAAGTTAGATAAGAAGGAAGAGGAGGTAGTTGCCTAGTGAAAAAAATTATTGCAGGAACTTTAGGTAATTGCGTTCATGTAGCAGGGACTATGAATTATCTAAACTTAGCAGAAAAAGAAAATTATGCTACTGAGTTTATAGGCATAGGTAAATCTGTGGATGAATTAATAGAGTTTATACATGAAAAGAAGCCAGATATAGTGGCCTTATCATATAGATTAACACCTGAACCACTGAATAAAATATTAGAGGAATTAAAGATTAAGATAGAAAACAATAAAATAACAGGTATCACTTGGTTATTTGGTGGAACAGAGCCTACAGCCATAGTTGCAGGAAAATATAAAATATTTGACAAGATATTTTATGGAACAGAAGATATTGATGAAGTTATTGCATATTTAAAGGGTAAAGACTACTCCAATGAAGAATCCTATCCAAAGGAAATAATATCAAGAATAAAATCTAAGTATCCATATCCAATATTAAGACATCATTTAGGATTACCTACCATAGAGGAAACAGTTGAAGCAATAGAAAAGGTTGCAGATGCAAAGGTAATAGATATTATATCAGTTGCACCTGACCAAAATGCACAAGAATTCTTCTTTGATCAAGAGAATATGGATGAGAGATTAAATGGAGCAGGGGGAGTACCCCTTAGAAGTAAAGAAGACTTTAAGAAACTTTATACAGCAGCTCAAAGAGGTAATTATCCATTATTACGATCCTATAGTGGAACAAAAAATATAATAGAATTTGCAGAAGTATTAAATGAAAGCATAGACAATGCTTGGTGTGCAGTTCCCTTATTTTGGTATAGTGAATTAGATAAAAGAGGGCCAAGGGAATTGAAAGATGCCATAGCTGAAAACCAACAGGTCATGAAATGGCATGGAGAAAGAAATATTCCAGTGGAAGTCAACGACCCACATCATTGGAGTTTAAGAGATGCCCATGATGCCATATCTGTGGCAGTAGCATATATAGCAGCATACAATGCAAAAAAAATGGGTGTAAAGGATTATATAGCACAATATATGTTCAATGTCCCAGCAACTATATCACCTGAGATGGATTTGGGCAAGATGTTGGCAAAGATAGAGTTAATAGAAAGCCTTGTGGATAAGGATTTTAATGTATATCGTCAAGCTAGAGCAGGTCTTGCAAGCTTCCCAACCAATTTATATCAAGCTAAAGGCCAATTAGCAGCATCTGCATATCTATCTATGGCAATAAAACCACATATATACCATGTAGTAGGATTCTGCGAAGCTCATCATGCAGCAAAAGCAGATGACATAATTGAATCTGCTATGATAGTAAGGGGAATAATTAAGAATGAATTCCTAGGATCTGTAGATATGGCAAAAGATAAGAATGTCTTAGAAAGAAAAAATGTATTAATCAAAGAAGCTAAGATTATTATAGATGCAATTAAATCACTAAATCTAAAAGTAGAAGATCCATTATCAGACCCAGAGACTTTAACAGAAGCAGTAAGAGTAGGGATATTAGATGCCCCTCAATTAATAGGCTCTAAAGTGGCCAAAGGACAATTAAAGACCAGAATAGTTAGTGGTGGCTTATACTGCTATGATGAAAAACAAGGTAAGATAATCACAGAAAAGGAAAGAATAGATATACTTACTAAAGAAACCTTAAACAGATAATAAGAAAGACAAGGGGACGCTCCGGTTGTCGTAAAAGACAACCGAAGCGTCCCCTTGCCTTGTTATTCGAGTTTGTTCAATAAATATGGCAAAAACAATTGAGATAATAACCCTTATTTGATATAATCAACATAATGAAAAAACTAATGATTAATACATCTTTGAAGATGTACAAACTAAGAGGGGGGAGAATGGTTTGTCAGAATTACTTGATTGTTTTGTAAAAATTGCTCCATATATTAATAGTCTAACAATAGATGACATTGGTGTTACTGTCTCAGATACGAAAAAATACTTAACTTTTGTTAAGGGTGAACATGTACCACAGCTAGTTGAAGCAGGTCAATCTATTCCGGAAAGTACAGTTGTAGCAAAGTGTATGAAAGCAGGAAAAAAGGTAATTGATAAGGTAGGTGCAGAAGTATTTGGATTTCCATATATTGCCTGTGGTATTCCGATAAGGGAAGATAATAATATAGTAGGTGCTGTTTCTTTCGTTATTTCAATAGAAAAACAAGAGAAATTATTATCTTTAGCAGAAGAACTATCAGGTGGACTTGAGGAACTGACTAGTATATCTCAATTAATTGATGAAGACTCTGATAAACTCTTTAATATTTCAAGTGAATTACTAATTAAATCAAATGAATCTAAACTTCATATAGATGAAACTGATGGGGTTTTAAGATTTATTCAAAACATAGCTAAACAAACAAATCTACTAGGGCTAAACGCTTCAATTGAAGCATCAAGGGTTGGTCAAGAAGGAAGAGGATTTGGTGTAGTTGCACAGGAAATTAGAAAGCTTGCAATTAATAGCTCAGACTCAATTCAAAAAATAGAGGAAATTTTAAAGGGAATTAAAGAAACCTCAAGGGAGCAGGATAGTATAATTACTGAAATTAGTTCTATTACAAAGAATCAAGCAGAAGCCATAAAAAGTATTAACGGAAGTATACAACAATTATATGCCTCGATTAATATATTAGTTGAAGACGCTAAAAATTTGACTAATTAGCAAATAAATGAAGAAAGACAAAGGGACGCTTTGGTTGTCTTAACAACCCAAGTGTCCCTTTGTCCTGTTATTCAATAGCAAATAAAAATTCTCCTTCACAGGCAAGCTCATCTTCTACATAGGCTTTTCCTTCACCAACTCCTATAGAACCTCTTATCCTAGTCAATACTACTTCCATCCTAAGAGTATCTCCTGGTACTACTTTTCTCTTAAATCTCACCTTGTTTATTCCAGCAAAATAAGGAGTTTTTCCTTTATACTTTTCATCAGATAAAAGTATTACTGCTCCAACTTGAGCCATAGACTCAACAATCAAAACTCCTGGCATTACGGGCATCCCTGGAAAATGACCTTGAAAATACGGCTCATTCATGGTTACATTTTTATATCCGATACCCCTTACCCCTATTTCTTCTATCAAAACTTTATCTATAAGGAGAAAAGGATATCTATGAGGAATAATCTCCATTATATCTTCTATATTCAACAATTTATTCATTAAACCACTCCTATTTAAAATAATATAACCAAATTTTAATGATTGATTATTTGTTTATATTCATATATACTAATTCATAAAGTTCTATTCACAGTATATTAATAATAATATAAAGAAAGTTATTTTGCAAACAATTTTAAAGGGGGTGGTAAATGATTAAGTAAGGCGAAAGTCACAACTAAATATGGAGGTGGAAAATGAAAGATATTTATGTAGGAATTTCTGGTGTAGGTAGTTATTTACCCGAAAAGGTTCTTACAAACCACGACTTATCCAAAATAGTAGATACATCTAATGAGTGGATAGTGGAAAGAACAGGGATACATGAGAGACGAATAGTGGAAGATAATATAGCAAACTCTCATATTGCAACTATGGCAGCCAGAAATGCCTTGGAAGATGGAAAAATTAACCCAGAGGATATTGACTTAATAATAGTAGCAACTGTAACAGGAGACCATGCTTTTCCATCAACTGCGTGTATTGTGCAGAAAAACATTGGTGCAACAAAAGCAGCTGCCTTCGATATAAATGCAGGGTGCTCAGGATTTCTTTATGGATTGACTATGGGAGAATCTTTTATTAAATCTGGAATGTATGAGAAGGTATTAGTAATAGGTGCTGAAACCTTATCTAAAATACTTGATTGGCAGGACAGAAATACTTGCGTACTCTTTGGAGATGGTGCAGGTGCTTGCATTCTAGAAAGATGCGAAGAAGGATTTGGAATACTATCATCGGATTTAGGTGCTGATGGTAGCAATGGTCAAGTTTTAACAATTCCAGCAGGAGGTTCAAAATTGCCAACCAGTTTAGAAACAGTGGAGAATAGGCTTCATTTCATACAAATGGATGGTAAAGAGGTATTCAAATTTGCAGTAAGAGTGATGGAAAAAGCATCTATAAATGCTCTAGAAAAAGCTAATTTAGAATTAGATGATTTGGATTTCTTAATTCCTCACCAAGCAAATATGAGAATAATAGATGCTGCAGCGAAAAAATTAAAACTTGATAGAGATAAGGTATATGTAAACTTAAATAAATATGGAAATATGTCTTCAGCCTCAATCCCAGTAGCCCTTCATGAAGCAGTGAAGGATAAGAAGATAAAAAAAGGGGATAATGTACTTTTAGTAGCATTTGGAGCTGGTCTTACTTGGGCTTCAACAACTATAAAGTGGAATAGGAGGGAAGATATATGATATGGAATACCAGAATAACTGATATACTAAATATCAAATACCCCATATTGCAAGGAGGCATGGCTTGGGTAGCTACCCATGAATTAGCAGCAGCTGTATCAGAAGCAGGTGGTCTTGGAATAATCGGAGCAGGAAATGCACCACCAGAATTTGTTAAGGAAGAAATAAGAAAGCTAAAGGAATTGACGGATAAGCCATTTGGTGTAAATATTATGATGCTGTCACCTTTTGCTGAGGATATTGTAGGTATAGTATGTGATGAGGGAGTTCCTGTTGTAACTACAGGTGCAGGAAGTCCGGGGAAGTATATAAAAAAATTAAAAGAACATAATGTAAAAATCATACCTGTAGTACCTACTGTGTCTTTAGCGGTGAGATTAGAAAGAGAAGGTGTAGATGCCTTAATCGTTGAAGGAACTGAAGCAGGTGGGCATATTGGAGAGCTGACCACTATGGCTTTAGTACCTCAAGTAGTTGATGCAGTTAAGATTCCTGTTATAGCAGCAGGAGGAATAGGAGACGGAAGAGGATTTTTAGCAGCTTTGACTTTAGGGGCAGAGGGAGTGCAGATAGGCACTAGATTTGTGTGCTCTACTGAAGCCAAAGTCCACATAAACTATAAAGAAGCCATTGTAAAGTCAAAGGATAGGGATGCACAAGTAACTGGCAGAAGTACTGGTCATCCTGTTAGAGCATTAAAAAATAAATTTACAAAAGAATTTTTGGAACTTGAAAAAAACAATACTCCTTTTGAGGAACTAGAGCTATTGGGTTCGGGAAGATTAAAACTAGCTGTAGTAGAAGGGGATATGGACAAAGGCTCATTAATGTCTGGTCAAATAGCAGGTCTAATAAAAGATATTAAGCCATGCAGAGAAATAATTGAGGAAATAGTTTTTTCAGCAGAGAAAAGACTTTATTCGTTGAGCTCACAAAAGGACGGTGATATCAATGGATAAAATAGCTTTTATATTTCCCGGGCAAGGATCCCAATATGTAGGAATGGGCAAAGATTTCTATGAGAACTTTGAAGAATCAAGGAAAATATTTGATGAGGCAAATGAAGTTTTAAATATGAACTTAAAAGAAATCTGCTTCAATGGTAGTGAAGAAGATTTAAGAAAAACGGAAAATACTCAACCAGCCATATTGACTACAAGTATAGCAATCTTAAAAGCTTTGGAATCTATGGGCATAGACTGTGAATACACGGCAGGTCTTAGCTTAGGTGAATACAGTTCCTTAGTTATGAGTGGAAGCTTAGAATTTAAAGATGCTATACAGCTAGTAAAAGAGAGAGGCAAATTCATGCAAGAAGCTGTACCCCTAGGTCTAGGAGGAATGGCTGCAATACTCGGATTAGATAGAGAAAAGATACCAGCAATTATAGAAAATACTAAGCAATATGGAATAGTGGAAGTAGCAAATTATAATAGTCCGGAACAAATAGTTTTATCAGGAGAATTAAAAGCTATTGAAGCAGCATGTGATGAGGCAGTTAAAGCAGGAGCAAAAAAGGCAGTTCCATTATCTGTATCAGCACCCTTTCATTCTTCTTTACTCCTTTCTGCTGGAGAAAGATTAGAAAATGAATTATCTAAAATTAAGATAAAGGATGCTAAAAAGAAATTTATTTCCAATGTAGATGCTAAGCTCATATCTTGTAAACATGAAATAAAACATAAGCTAGTTAATCAAGTTAGTAATTCAGTCTTATGGCAGCAATCAGTAGAGCTTATGATAAATGATGGTGTAGTTACATTTATAGAATTAGGACCGGGTAAATCCCTCTCAGGCTTTGTAAAACGCATTGGTAAATCCATGGGGAAAGAAGTAAAGGCCTATAGTATAAATGATATAGATTCTTTTGAAGAAACCCTTAGTCGAGTAAAAGCCTTTGCTCCAATTGGAGAAGATCATAATTTAGAATTACGAAAAAATCTAGGTAAATCTAAACAAGCAATTGAGAAAGGAAGGAAACCACGATGGGCTTAAACAATAAAGTAGCCTTGATCACAGGAGGCTCAAGAGGAATAGGCAAAGAAATAGCCTTAGAATTAGCAAGAAATGGAGTTCATATAGCTATTTCTTATGTGAACAACATTGCAAAAGCTAACGAGGTAGTAGGAGAGATAAAGTCTCATGGAGTAAAAGCAATTGCTATTGGCGCAAATGTATCAGTAGAAGAAGATGTGACAGAAATGATAAAGGTCATAGAGGAAAGTCTTGGTACAATCGATATTTTAGTGAATAATGCTGGGGTTACAAAGGATAACTTACTCATTAGAATGAAATCAGAAGATTGGGATGAGGTAATGGATGTTAACCTGAAAGGAACTTTCCTTTGTACAAAAGCAGTATCTAGAATAATGATGAAGAAGAAATACGGAAAAATAATAAACATTACTTCTGTAGTAGGAATAATAGGAAATGCAGGTCAAGGAAATTACTCTGCTTCAAAGGCTGGTGTCATAGGATTTACAAAATCCATGGCAAGAGAACTAGCCAGTCGTGGCATCAGAGTCAATGGAATAGCACCAGGTTTTATATCTACAGACATGACAGAAGTATTGAAAGATGAAATTAAAGATACTATGTTAAAAGCCATACCTTTAAATTCCTTTGGGAATCCAAGAGATATTGCAAATTTAGTAGTATTTTTATCAAGCGAAAAATCAGACTATATAACAGGCCAGATAATAAATGTAGACGGCGGAATGGCTATGTAGGCAGATAAACTACAAAAATATAAGAGATAAATTAAAAAATAAGACTCGACTGTGAAGGATTTGCCACACATTCCAAGGAAATTTTAAAATTGCTTTGGAAATCAGGGTTTTTAGCGTAGCATTCCATTGATTTCCTATTTTAAAATGACTTGTAGAAGGTATCAAATAATGAACTGGAGACTCGTTTTTATAATTTATCTAAGATAAGCATAATAATTTAAAATTGGGAGGAATAAAAATGATATTTGATAAAGTAAAAGCAATTATAGCAGAACAATTAGGTGTAGATGATGTGGAGAGTATTACAGGAGAAACTTCTTTAATGAAAGATCTAGAAGCAGATTCATTAGATGCAGTAGAAATTATGATGGCTTTAGAAGATGAATTTGGAATAACTATACCAGATGAAGATGCAGAAAAATTTACAAACATTGGTGATATAGTAACCTATGTACAAGGAAAAGTTGAATAATACCTTAATAGTGGAGGTAAAAAAATTGAGAAGAGTCGTAATCACAGGATTAGGTGCTATAACACCTATAGGAATAGGTAAGGAAAACTTCTGGAACTCTTTAATACAAGGAGAATCTGGAGTTGGGTATATAACTAGATTTGATGCATCTGAATTTGATACAAAAATAGGTGCAGAAGTAAAGGAATTCAATCCATCCGATTTTATGGATAAAAAGGAATCAAGAAGGATGGATAGATTTACACAGTTTGCAGTAGCTGGTACAAAATTAGCTTTAGATGATGGAAAAATTGACTTAAGTCAGTTAAATTTAGATAAAGTTGGTGTTGTAATCGGAGTTGGAATCGGTGGTATGGAAACCATGGAAACTGAGTATGGAAAACTAAAGGATAGAGGACCAAGTAGAGTCAGCCCATTGTTTATACCTATGATGATATCCAATATGGCACCAGGACAAATATCCATGGCCTTTGGATTTAGAGGTCCAACAATGACAATAACCACAGCATGTGCTTCTAGCACCCACGCTGTAGGAGAATCCTTTAGAATGATAAAATCAGGAAATGTGGATATGATAGTTGCAGGTGGAGCAGATGCGTCTATAACACCTATTTCAGTAGCAGGTTTTTGTTCAATGAAAGCTCTTTCAACAAGAAATAATGACCCTACAAAAGCATCTCGCCCTTTTGATAAGGAAAGAGATGGATTTGTAATGGGAGAAGGAGCAGGTATATTGATATTAGAAGAGCTAGATCATGCACTAGCTAGGGGAGCAAATATATATGGTGAAATTGTAGGATATGGATCTACTTCAGATGCCTTCCATATAACACAACCAGATCCAGAAGCCAAGGGAGCATCTAAGGCAATGGAATTGGCATTGGAAGAAGCAAGGGCTGATTACAATGAAGTAGGATATATAAATGCCCATGGAACATCAACATATTTTAATGATAAACTAGAAACCCTAGCAATAAAAAATGTTTTTAAGGATCATGCAAAAGACATAAATATTAGCTCAACAAAATCAATGACTGGTCATTTACTAGGAGCTGCTGGTGGAATAGAGGCTATAGCAGCCTTAATGGCAATAAAGGAAGGAGTAATCCCTCCAACCATTAACTATGACAATCCAGATGAGGAATGTGACTTAAACTACACACCTAATGTAGCAGTAAATAGGGATGTAAAATATGCCCTATCAAATTCACTAGGATTTGGTGGACATAATGCAACGATATTGTTTAAAAAATATATAGACTAAGGTAAAAGGCTTTGGAGTATTAATCCAAGGCCTTTACTTGTATAAAAAAACTTGTCTATCACAAATACTATGTTATACTAAAACTAGAAATACACTGGAGTGATAATATGGTATTTAATATTCCAAAATATGTTAAGAAGATTATAGAGAAAATTGAAGATAAAGGCTATAGTGCATATATAGTAGGTGGGTCTGTTAGAGATATATTAATAGGTAAAGACCCATCTGATTATGATGTAAATACAGATGCTTTACCTGAAGATATTGAAGAAATATTTAAAGAATATAGAACATTGGAAGTAGGGAGAAAGTTTGGTACAGTAGTTGTAGTTCAAGATGAAGGGATAGTCGAAGTAACTACATTTAGATCAGACGGAGAGTACATAGATGGTCGGAGACCAGAAGAAGTATATTTTTCTAAAAATCTTTTTGATGATTTATCTCGCAGGGATTTCACAATTAATGCAATGGCATATAATGAAAAGACGGGTGTAATAGATTATTTTAATGGTATAAATGATTTAAAGAAAAAAACCATTACAACTGTTGGAGAACCATGGGATAGATTTAAAGAAGATTATTTGAGGATTATGAGGGCCATAAGGTTTGCCACTCAATTAGAATTTTCCATTGATAATAAAACTAAAGATGCCTGTAGATTATATGGTGAATATATTTCTAATATTAGCATAGAAAGAATTAGGGAAGAATTTTTTAAGATTCTATTAACTAAAAAACCTTCCTATGGAATTAGGTTATTGGGAGATATAAATGTCTTAGCTATAATATTACCAGAACTAATAGAAGCAATAGGCTTCAATCAACATAATCCAAATCATGATAAAGATGTATATGAGCATACATTATCAGTATTGGATAATACATCAGCAATTTTACATCTAAGACTTGCAGCTCTATTGCACGATATTGGAAAACCTAAGACTTTTACTAGGGATGATAATGGAGTTGGACATTTCTACGGTCATGATAAACTAGGTGCTAATATGGCGAAAGATGTATTACAAAGATGGAAATCATCCAATGAACTAATAGAAAAAGTGACAATATTAATAGATAAACATATGTCACAGCATGATGATATTGGAGAAAAAGGATTAAAGAGACTCATATCTAAAGTGGGAAAAGAAGATATATTTATTCTATTGGAATTACAGAAATCTGACAGACTTTCCTCTAATATGAATGCTAATATAGAGGATCTACTAGAAAGAGAAAAGAAAATAAAAGAGATAATACAAAATAAAGAAGTATACGAAAAAAATCAGTTAGCCATTAATGGTAATGATGTGGTAGAATTAGGGTATAAACAAGGCAAGATAATAGGAGAAATATTGGACTATTTATTGGAAGAAGTATTAGAAAACCCTGATTTAAATGAAAGAGATAAGTTAATAGAACTAGTAAAAGAGAAATTTAAAATTAAAGATTAAGATCATCATTTCATTCAGGATGATATAGCTTTTGTCAATCAAGAAAAGACACCCGAATCATCCCCGTGTCTTCTAAAGGAGTGTAGATTAAAATGGGTAAATTATTTGGTACAGATGGTATTAGAGGAATTGCGAATAAGGATTTAACCCCAGAACTAGCCTTCAAGGTGGGTAGAGCAGGAGCATACATATTAGCCAAAGATGGTTATGGTAAGGTAATTGTGGGTAAAGATACAAGGATATCTGGAGATATGCTAGAAGCTGCACTAACAGCAGGTATTTGTTCCATGGGTTTAGATGTTGTATCATTAGGAATCATTCCAACTCCAGCAGTTGCATATCTAACTAGAAAGTATAAGGCTTTGGCAGGAGTTGTTATATCAGCTTCCCATAATCCTGGAGAATATAATGGTATAAAGTTTTTTGATTCTAAGGGATTAAAATTACCTGACGAAACTGAAGAGAAAATTGAAGATATTATATTAAATAACAAAGGGCTAGACATTTGGCCTATTGGAGAAAAAATTGGTAAAGTCATCATAGAAGAAAATGGCTCTAAGGATTATATAGACTACTTAGTATCCATTGCAAATATAGATTTAAAAGGAATAAAAATAGCTATAGACTGTGGACATGGTGCATTGTATAAAATTGCTTCTGAAGCAATTACAAGACTTGGTGGAGAAGCCATAGTTATAAACATAAATCCAACAGGAATGAATATAAATGATAATTGTGGATCTACTAACCCTAGTATGATTCAAGAATTAGTAGTTAAGGAAAAAGCAGACATAGGAATATCATTTGATGGTGATGGAGATAGGATTATTGCAGTAGATGAATTTGGCAATGTATTAGATGGAGACCATATATTAGCTATATGCGGTACTTATCTTCATGAGCAAGGAAAGTTGAAAAACAACACTGTAGTAGGTACTATTATGACAAATATGGGACTAGATGTTTATCTAAAAGAAAATAATATGAATATAGTCAAGACAACCGTTGGGGATAGATATATTTTAGAAGAAATGATAAAATCGGGATATGTCCTAGGAGGAGAACAATCAGGTCATATAATATTCTTGGATTACAACACCACTGGAGATGGACTAGCCACTGCACTTCATCTTCTTGAGGTAATGAAGTCAACCGGAAAAACCATGTCAGAATTAAATAATTTGATGACAAATTTTCCACAGATATTAGTCAATGCTAAGGTTAAAAATGAATTAAAATATAAATATAATGAAAATCCTGAAATAGCTAAGGAAATAAAGAGAATAGAAGATATTTTTCATGGTGAAGGTAGGGTTGTCATTAGACCTTCAGGGACAGAGCCTTTAGTTCGAGTAATGATTGAAGCAAAAAAAGGTGATGACATAGAAAAGATAGCTTCTGATTTGGCAAAGTTTATTGAAGATAGAATTGGAATCAATTGTTAAACTAAATTATAGATGAGGTGATAGTATGAGTTATAAAATTGTAGCTGATAGTAGCTGTGATCTAAACGAGGAACTAAAAGAAAAGTTAAATATTAGCTTAGTGCCTTTTAAGATAGATGTAGAGGATAGAACATTTATCGACGATGAAAACCTTGATACAATGGAATTAATAAATGCTATGAAGGATAGTCCAAATCCAATTAGAACATCATGTCCTTCTCCAGGCGATTTTGTAGATGAGTACAAGAAAGCAGATGATATTTTTGCAATTACAATATCTAGTCAATTAAGTGGCACTTACAATTCAGCCATATTGGCAAAGGATATAGTTAAGAATGAACATCCGGAAAAATTCATACATGTATTTGACTCTAAGTCAGCAAGTATTGGAGAAACTTTAATTGCAATAAAGATACAAGAGCTAATAGACAAAAAACTAGGTAATCTAGAGATTGTGGAAAAAGTAGAAGATTATATAAAATCTTGTACAACTTATTTTATATTAGAGTCTTTGGATAATTTAATTAAAAATGGTAGGATATCCAAGGCAAAAGGGTTGATCGCTAATGTTTTAAATTTAAAACCTATTATGGGCTCTACTGAGAATGGAGAAATAAAACTTGTTGAAAATGCAAGGGGAACAAAGAAAGCCTTTAGAAGACTAGTTGAAATAATGGGAGAAACCGGAGCGAAATTTGAAGAAAAAGTATTAGCTATTTCCCATACAAATGCCTTAGAAAGGGCTGAAGAACTAAAAAGAGAAATCCAAAGCAGATATAAATTCAAGGATATCATTTTAGTTAAGACAGCTGGACTTAGTAGTGGCTATGCTAGTGACGGAGGTATAATATTAGTGTTTTAAATAGATATAAAGCAAGCATATAGAATCTATTAAAAAATATAAAAAAATATTGACAAGTACAAATATCGTGTTATAATTATATGGTAGGTGATTTTACATCATATATGCGGGAGTGGCGGAATTGGCAGACGCGCTAGACTTAGGATCTAGTGTCATTGACGTGGGGGTTCAAGTCCTCTTTCCCGCACCATATTAGAACCAGTGGATTTGTACCATTGGTTTTTTTACTATGTTTTTTTAATTTATTATGTTGGATAATATTATTTGTTATGTTATAATTTTATGATATAATGAGTAAGTTAAAAATGGATGAATATATCGTTTAAGGAGGAAAATGTAGATGAAGGCAGTATTAGGGAACAAAGAAAACAATACAGTTAATTTTACCATTGAAATAGCAGAGGGTAATTTTGAGGGAGCATTACAAAAAGCATATCTAAAAAATAGAGCTAGATTTAACATACCAGGTTTTAGAAAAGGTAAAGTTCCAAGAAAAATAATTGAAATGAACTATGGACAAGAGGTTTTCTATGAAGACGCAATAAATGTACTATTACCAGAAGCTTATGACAAAGCAATAGAAGAATTAAATCTTGAGCCAGTAGATTCACCAGAAGTTGATATTGAAGAAATTGAAAAAGATAAACCAATTATAATTAAGGTTTCTGTAACTGTAAAGCCAGAAGTAGTATTAGGTGAATACAAAGATGTAGAAATTGAAAAAGCAGAGTATATCGTAACTGATGAACTTGTTGAAAATGAATTAAAATCAGCACAAGATATGAATGGAAGAATAATTGATGCTGGAGATAGAGCCGTAAAAACAGGTGATATACTTACTATTGACTATGCTGGATATGTTGATGGAGCACAGTTTGATGGTGGAACAGCTGAAGGTCAAACATTGGAAATTGGATCAAATAGATTTATTCCAGGTTTTGAAGAGCAACTAGTGGGTAAAAATAAAAATGAAGAAGTTAATGTAGTTGTAACTTTCCCAGAAGAATATCATGAAGAAAGCCTACAAGCTAAAGAAGCTACATTCAAAGTAACTATTCATGAAATAAAAGAGAAAGAGTTACCAGAATTGGATGATGAATTTGCAAAAGATGTATCTGAATTTGACACTCTAGAGGAATATAAAGCAAGCATTAGAGAAAAGCTAGAACAAGACTTCAAAAATAGAGAAGAAATTGAAAATGAAAACAACTTAATTGAAAAAGTTATAGAGTCTTGTGAAATAGATATTCCAGAGTCTATGATTGATTCTCAATTAGAAAATGAAGTTGGAGAATTTGATTACCGAATGAGATCACAAGGTCTAAATTTAGAGCAATATCTACAAATTACAAATTCAACAGAAGCAGATTTAAAAGAACAACTAAGACCTACAGCTACAAAAAGAGTTAAAGGCGATTTAGTTCTTGAAGCTATTGGTAAAGCTGAAAACATAGAAGTAACTGAAGAAGATATAGATAAAGAATTAGAAAAAATGGCTGCTTCTTATAAGCAAGATAATGTAGAAAAGTTTATTAAAGATATGAAAAGAGGAGATTTAGGTTTCCTAAAAACTGCTATAACCAATCAAAAAGTAATTGATTTACTTATGGCAAATGTTAAATTCAAATAAATGTTAGGAGGGTTCTAAATGACTTTAATACCTATGGTCGTGGAGCAAACAAGTAAAGGTGAAAGATCCTATGATATTTATTCAAGATTATTAAAAGAAAGAATAATTTTTCTAGGTAGTGAAATAAATGATGTAACTGCAAGTCTAGCAGTAGCTCAATTATTATTTCTAGAAGCTGAAGATCCAGATAAAGATATTCAAATATATATAAACAGCCCGGGTGGTTCAGTAAGTGCTGGATTTGCCATATATGATACTATGCAATATATTAAACCAGATGTATCAACAATATGTATGGGTATGGCGGCGTCTATGGGTGCATTTTTACTTGCAGCTGGTACAAAAGGCAAGAGATTTGCATTACCAAATGCAGATGTTATGATACATCAACCTCTAGGTGGTACTCAAGGTCAAGCAGAGGATATTAGAATACATGCAGAAAGAATCTTGAAAATGAGAGATAAAATCAATGAAATCCTTTCCGAAAGAACTGGTCAACCGTTAGAAAAGGTAGCTAGAGATACAGATAGGGATTATTATATGTCAGCTGAAGAAGCTAAAGCATATGGTATAATAGATGAAGTAATTGAAAGAAAATAAATTAAAATTAAGAGAGGTGTCACCGTGGCAAAATTTGATGAAAAACAGCTTCGATGCTCTTTTTGTGGAAAGCCACAGGAACAGGTAAGAAGGCTTATTGCAGGACCAAATGTATATATATGTAATGAGTGTATAGAGCTATGTCAAGAGATAATCGAAGAAGAATTTGTAGATAACTTTGATTATGATATGCAAGATCTTCCAAAGCCTGCCATCATTAAAGAAACCCTTGATGATTATGTAATAAAACAAGAAAGGGCGAAAAAGGCTTTAGCTGTAGCAGTATATAACCATTACAAAAGGATAAACAGAAAACCAACTAAGAATAACGATATAGAATTACAAAAGAGTAATATAGTTATGTTAGGGCCAACAGGCTCAGGTAAAACTTTATTAGCTCAAACCTTAGCTAAGATTCTGAATGTTCCTTTTGCCATAGCTGATGCTACTTCATTAACAGAAGCTGGATATGTAGGAGAAGATGTTGAGAATATAATATTGAAACTTATTCAAGCAGCAGACTATGATATTGAAAGAGCCGAAAAAGGTATAATATATATAGATGAAATAGATAAGGTTGCTAGAAAAACTGAAAACCCATCAATCACTAGAGATGTAAGTGGAGAGGGTGTACAGCAGGCACTACTTAAAATTCTTGAAGGTACAGTAGCAAATGTGCCACCTCAAGGTGGAAGGAAGCATCCTCATCAAGAATTTATACAAGTAGATACAACCAACATATTATTCATAGTTGGTGGTGCTTTTGATGGTCTAGATAAGATAATCCAAAATAGAGTAGGAAAAAAATCCATGGGTTTTGGAGCAGAAATAACATCACAAAACAATCTAAAAGTAGGAGAGCTGCTAAAACATTTACAGCCTGAAGATCTTCTTAAATTTGGATTAATACCAGAATTTGTGGGAAGACTACCTGTTATGGTTACTCTAGAAGAATTAGATGAAGAATCCTTGGTTAAGATCCTAACTGAACCAAAGAACGCTTTAGTAAAACAATATAAAGAATTACTTTCAATGGATGGAGTAGAGCTTGAGTTTGAAGAAGAAGGACTTAATTTAATAGCAAAAAAAGCTATTGAAAGAAAGACTGGAGCTAGAGGACTTAGAAGCATAATAGAAGAAACAATTCTAGACATTATGTATGAGATCCCTTCTAGAGATGATATAGAAAAATGTATTATAACTAAAGAAACAATAGAAAACAAGGTAGAGCCTACTTTAGTGCTTTCAGATAGAAAAAAGAAAAGTAGGTCTAAGAAAACAGGTAATAACGAATCTGCATCTTAAAGGCTCACATTTGTGAGCTTTTCCTTGTATATAGAGATTACTTGTTGAAATATGGAGGGATAACTAAAATGAATCAGTATACAATTCAAAATAAAGTCCTACCACTAATACCTCTAAGAGGAATGTCAGTGTTTCCTCATATGGTTGTTCACTTTGATGTCGGGAGAGAGAAGTCTATTAATGCTTTGGAAAAAGCTATGTTAGATGATTCTTCTATACTACTTTGCACCCAAAAAGAAACTAAGGTCAATGAACCAACAATAGATGATTTCTACCATGTAGGTACGATAGCAAAGGTAAAACAAATGCTAAAGTTACCTGGAGGTAGCATAAGAGTATTAGTAGAAGGAATGAATAGAGGTAAGATAACAAAGATAACACAAGAAGAACCTCATTTTGTAGCGGATGTAGAAGAACTAGTCTATGATGAACTAGAGATTGAAAAAGATATGAATACAGAAGCAGCTATGAGACTTGTGACAAATGATTTAGAAGAATATATTTCTCTAAATGAGAGAATTTCTCCTGAAGTATTAGTTACAATATCCGATATAGAAGATCCAGGAAGACTTGCAGATATTATAGTTTCCTATATATATCTAAAATTAGAAGACAATCAAAGAGTATTAGAGTGTTTTGATTTCTATGAAAGATTGGAGCTTCTTCATATTATATTACAAGAAGAGATTGAAGTACTAAAGATTGAGGACAAGATTAATCAGAGAGTTAAGAAACAGATTAACAAAGTTCAAAAAGAATATTATTTAAAGGAACAGATTAAAGCAATTCAAAAAGAACTAGGTCAAGATGATGATGTAATGGCTGAAGTAGAAGAATATGAGGAAAAAATAGAAAAAATTAAAATGCCTAAAGAAGTTAAAGAAAAGGCATTGAAAGAAGTAGAGAGACTTACAAAGCTTTCACCTCATTCTCCTGAGACAGGGGTGATTAGAACCTACCTTGACTGGATAATTGATTTACCTTGGGATAAGGAGTCAAAGGATAAAATAGATATAAAGAAATCAAGGGACATACTAAATGAAGACCACTGTGGATTAGAGGATGTAAAAGAAAGAATATTAGAATTTATTGCCATTAGAAAATTAACTAACAGCATGAAAGGGCCTATAATTTGTTTAGTAGGACCACCTGGAGTAGGGAAAACTTCCATTGCTAAATCCATAGCCAAATCACTTAATAGAAAATTTGTTAGGATGTCTTTAGGTGGAGTAAGAGACGAAGCTGAGATAAGAGGTCATAGAAGGACATATATAGGGGCGATGCCAGGAAGTATAATTAACTCTATGAAAAAAGCAAAATCTAAAAATCCAGTATTTCTATTTGATGAAATTGATAAATTAAGTAGTGATTATAGGGGAGACCCATCAAGTGCTCTATTAGAAGTCTTAGATCCAGAGCAAAATACTACTTTTACGGATCATTATTTAGATATTCCATTTGATCTATCAAAGGTACTATTTATTACTACAGCAAATACTACCGCATCAATACCTGCACCTCTATTGGATAGAATGGAAGTAATTAGAATATCTGGGTATACAGAGGAAGAAAAACTAGACATTGCTACAAGCCATTTACTACCTAAGCAATTAAAAGACCATGGATTAAATGAAAACATGCTTATAGTATCTAGTTCTGCCATCAGAAGTATAATAAATAATTATACAAGAGAAGCAGGAGTTAGAAATCTAGAAAGAAATATTGCAAATCTATGCAGAAAAGCAGCAAAGAAAATTGTAGAAGAAAAATTAGCATCTGTTCGAATAAACACTGGCAACCTTTCGAACTATTTAGGTGGAGAAAAATATAGATTTGATACATTAGGAGAAGAAAATCAAATAGGTGTAGCCAATGGATTAGCTTGGACATCTGTAGGTGGAGAGACACTTTCAGTGGAAGTTAACACTATGAAAGGTACTGGCAAAATCCAACTGACTGGAAAGCTTGGAGAAGTAATGAAAGAATCTGCCATGGCAGGGATTTCTTACATCAGAGCCAACTCAGCTTTGTTAGGAATTGAATCTGATTTTCACAAGGAGATGGATATACATATCCATGTGCCAGAAGGAGCAATACCTAAGGATGGACCATCAGCTGGGATTACAATTGCAACTGCTGTTATTTCAGCATTGTCTAATACACCAATTAGAAGAGAACTTGCAATGACAGGAGAAATAACTCTAAGGGGAAGAGTATTACCCGTGGGAGGAATTAAAGAAAAGGTACTGGCTGCCAATAGAATGGGTATAGAAAAAATACTATTACCTATTGAGAATAAAAAAGATTTAGAAGATATACCAGATAAAATAAGAAAAAAAATCACTTTTGTCTTGGTTAAATCCATGGAAGAAGTGTTGGAAAACGCCTTATTAAAGAGGAGTAATACTGATGAAAATAATTAAATCAGACTTACATGCAATTGCTGTAGGACCCAAACAATATCCAGAAGATGAACTCTTAGAAATTGCATTTGCTGGTAGATCCAATGTAGGAAAATCATCATTTATCAATTCTATGATAAATAGATCAAATTTAGCTAGGACTTCTGGTAAACCAGGGAAAACTAGAACAATTAATTTCTATATTATCAATGACAGCTTTAGATTTGTAGACTTACCTGGTTATGGATATGCTCAAGTATCCAAGGTGGAGAAAGAAAAATGGGGACAAATAATAGAAAGATATCTAAAGGATAGACAGAATTTAAGAGAGATAGTCTTAATTGTAGATATAAGGCATGAACCTACTGAGCAAGATTTAATAATGTACCAATGGATTAAATCCTTTGGATTCTCTGGTATAGTAATAGCAACTAAGGCAGATAAAATATCAAAGGGAAATTGGCAAAAGCATATAAAGATTATCAAAAACAAATTAGAGATAAAAGATACTAATCTAATTATCCCTTATTCATCTGAGAAGAAAATTAATGTAGAAGAAGTATGGAAGTTGTTTGAAGGCATATTAAACATAGGTAAAGACCAGTAGCTAAAAGCTACTGGTCTTTATGTAGGGGAAGACATATTTGTCTTACCGTCTATTCTTTTGAAAATTGGTCTTTATCTGCTCCACAAACTGGGCAAACCCAATCTTCTGGTATATCAGCGAAAGATGTTCCTGGAGCTACACCATTATCAGGGTCTCCTTCAGCTGGGTCATACACATATCCACATGGGTCACATACATATCTATCCATTTGCATTCTCCTTTCAATCTTTAATCATATAGATAATACCCAAATTATGAATTATTAAACGATAAAAATTATCTAAACTAAATATAAAATTCAAAAATATATAATAAAAACACTAAAGAAAATGCATAAAGAGGTTAGACTAATGGATAAGTGGGTAAAATAGTTATATATAATAAACAATAATATTTGGATGGAAGTGATGACATTGAATTTTAAATACAATGGTACTGTATGCAGTGATTTAGAGATGATAAGAAACTTTGTAGATGAAATTATTAATAAACTTAATTATATTATAGTTGATAAAGATGTAATGTTTGACATAAGATTAATATTGAACGAATTAGTTATCAATGGAGTCTTACACGGTAACGATTGTATGGAATCAAAATGCGTCAAACTATCATTGGAGGTGAATAGAGACAAAGTAACAATTCAAGTAGAAGATGAGGGTGAAGGCATAGATTTTGACTATAAAACCTATGATCCTACAGATTTAAAATGCTGTGGAAGAGGATTAGTAATAGTAAACGGACTTTCAGATGAATTTTATATACAGAAAAACAAAGTTACAGCAGTAAAGAACATTAATTAGGGGGTTGGATTGTGAAGAAATTATTGAGCGTTTTATTAACTGTCATTATTCTTATAGTGGGGATAACTCCTTCAATGGCCATTGCAGAAAATGGTTATGACAAGAAATTAGAAGAAGCTATAGTAAAAGTAAAAAAACTCTTTAATATCTCAGATGATTATGATAAGTTTACATCTGATGTAAATTCATATGACGGGAAAACTGATTTTTATCTGAATTGGGTAGATTCAAGAGGAAAGTTAGATAATATTAATGTGAATGTAGATATAGACGGCAATATTAATTCTTACGGCATATATTCATCAATATATAAAGAACCTAGCTCAAAATTGCCCACCTATACAAAGAATGAGGCAGAAAAACTTGCAATGGACTTTGTAGCTAAGATTGACCCTACAATTGCAAAATCCATTAAACTAATCCCAAATGAATATCCTATTAGCTCAATGGATACACAATACTATTTTGATTATAGTCGATATGTAAATGGTATACAATATTCACAAAATACTGTAGGAATAAGTGTAGATAAATTTTCAGGAGAAGTAGTGAATTATTATACAAATTGGGAAAGAGATGCAATATTTCCTTCTCCAGAGAAAGCTATAAACTTAGATAATGGAAAAGAGTCATTTAAGACAGAAATTGGGATAAAGCCAATATATAAAGCAAATAATTATTATAGACCTGTAGATACGAACAGTGAAGACAAGAATAATTATTATCTGGCATATTCAACAATCGGAGCTAACAAGGGAATAGATGCTTTTACAGGAAAAGCGGTGAATATAAACTACTATGGACCTTTTTATGGTATAACAGCAAATGAAAAGGCTATGGATGCAGGATACTCTGAAGGAATTACTCCAGAAGAACAAAAGTCTATAGATAAGTTGTCAGGTCTATTAGATGAAAAAACAGCTGAAAAAAAAGCAAGAGAAATATTAAAAATTGATGAAACATATAAACTTAGAAGCAAAAACCTAAATAGCAATTATAAAAACCAAGGTGAATACAATTGGTATATGTATTTTAGCAGAGAAGAATCAGATAAGGATTACTCCAACATAGATATAGGGTTAGATGCAAGGACTGGTGAACTCCTAAATTTTTATAGGATGATTAATTATAAAGCAGATGCCAAATCAAAAATAAATAGAGAAGAAGCCATAAAGATCGCCCAAGAGTATATTAAGAAAATCCAAGCAGATAAGGCAAATCAAGTGGAGTTAAATGAGGATCAATTTTCAGAAGATAACCAACTAAGCTATTACTTCACATTTAATAGAAAATCAGACAATATCTATGTTGAAAATGATGGAATCTATATTGGTATAGATGGAGTTGGTGGTGAAGTAACATCATATACTTTAGATTGGTTCAAAGGCAAACTTCCAGCAAAGGATAAACTTATACCCATAGATAAGGCATATGAAGTATTATGGAATGAAATTGGTCTACAATTAATGTATGTAAAGACCTATGATTATACAAAACCAGAAGGCCAAAATAATGAAATAAAGCTAGTATATTCAACAAATCCAATAAAACCCGTCATAATATCTGGATTAACAGGAGAGTTGCTAGATTACTCAGGGCAGCCATATCGAGAGACAAAGAGAATATCATATAATGATATAGAAAATTCCTATGCTAAAGATAAGATAAAGACACTAGCTGAATATGGGATAGGCTTCGAAGGAGAAGAGTTCAAGCCAAAGGAAAAAATCAAACAAAAAGACTTTGTTTATCTTCTTTGGAAGTCAATGAACCAATATAGGACAGATGCTGTATCAGAGGATGATATATATAATCAAATGATATCTATGGGGTATATGAAAGAAACTGAAAAAAGTCCAGATAAGGTAGTAACAAAAGAAGAAGCAGTAAAATATATAATTAGATTAATGAAACTAGACAAAGTAGCAGAACTTGACGGTATTTACAAAGACATCTTCAATGATCAAAAAGATATATCAAAGGAACTAAATGGATATATGAACATAGCCTATGGACTAAAGATAGTATCAGGAGATGAAAAGGGAAACATTAAAGCAAAATATGAGTTAAAAAGAGAAGATGCAGCTAATATGATTTACAATTATTTGTTTAATTAATAGGATAAAGATGATAAGATGCAATGGAGTTAGTTACCATTGCATCTTTTTACGTGAAACATCATATTGATCTACATAGTGAGTTAAAGTTTTGTTGAATAGACAGATAATGACTCTTTTGATACAATGAGTAGTGAGATGAAAAAAATGGAAAATATTTTAAATTAAAAAATTTCAGATAAGGATTTGGAGAATATGCCATGAAAAAAGGAATAATTTTAATAATGTTCATTTTTAGTTCAATTTTGCTACTAAGTTGTGAAAAACAAGACTATAAAAGAATAATAGTTGAAGATAATATAGGAGTAGAAAGCAAATCCCCTCTAGAGGCATCCAGTTTTGGACAAATATATCTAGAGGTAGACAGTAGTGACTATTTTTATCCATCCTTCTATCATAAGGGAGAGATATATGGATATCTAAAAAAGAGAAATGGTAATGATCCAAATAGTAGAAAATACTTATATAAATTAGATATAAACAATAGATTAACGGAAACATTAAAGGAAAATATGAATTTTAAACTAGGGTCTAAGAATTTTGTGTTTCTGAAGGAACAGGTTTATTTTATAGATTATACTAAGAGAAGTAGAGCAACTCCAATACCTGAATTGTCAAAAATAATTAGTGAACTTAGACAAAAGAGAAAGGAGAGTCAATATAAAATAGCCTATGCTTCTGGAAGTGATATATACTTAATTATATATGAAATATCTTTGGATGGAAAAATAACAGATGTTTTCTTATATGATTTAGAATTAAAAAATCTATATAGAGACATAAATAATAGTGGATATGGTGATATATGCTATGTTCATGAGTTAAACTCATTAATATGGATAGACCAAATGGATTTTAAAATGTATAAGGTCCAGCTTGAAAATAATTATTATACCCTAAAAGAGTATATTGATTTAGGAGTAAATGAAGATATAGATAAAGTAAGAGGAATTATGAAAAATGGTTATGAACTAATTCTTCTCCATGATGTAATATTAGGGAATAAAGATGATTGGAATTTAAAAGAGACATCTGCTATTACGAGTTTTAATTTTAAAACAAATCAATATGACCATTTATTTAGTAAGCCTCTTGATAAAAACTTGTATATGGAGTATTTAGGACAAGGTATCTTCATAGCAGAAAGCTTTGATATATTTGGGGAGTATATTGAAATAACTGAAAGAAGTATATACTATCAAAATTATAATGAACTTATCCAAGTTTATAATGAAAGTTTTCAAGATACATCACAACAATTTTATCCAGAGATGAATGTAGTAGTTGATGAGACTGGGAATGAAATATTTTCCACTAGGGAGATAAATAAGATAATTGGTGGTATTCCAGTTACTAAAAGTATTATTTACCAGAGAATTAATATAGTACTTCCAAATATGAACCTGAAACCAAACTAGAGAAATAGGAGGGAAAAAATGGTCAAAAAAATTTTAGTAGTGGAAGATGAGTATTCAATTAATGATATATTGACAATAACCTTGTTAAATGAAGGATATAATGTGGAAAATGTTTTTGATGGTAAAACAGCATTGGAAAGGATAAAAGCATTTAAACCAGACCTGGTACTTTTAGATTTAATGCTCCCTGATATAGATGGTTTTGAAATCTGTAAGAAAATATCTATAGACCATTTAGTTATTATGATTACAGCTAGGGATAGTATTTTCGACAAGATCATAGGATTAGAGTTGGGAGCAGATGATTACATAATTAAACCATTTGAAATAAAGGAAGTAATAGTTAGAGTAAAAGCATTATTTAGAAGTATTAAAAAAGAAAAACAGATTTTATTAGAAGAGTTTGTTGAACTAGACGAGGGTATAAAAGTGGATTTGCTTGGGGAACGAGTATTTAAAAATGGTGAGGGAATTCAATTAAAAAGACAAGAATCTGCCTTGTTTTTCTTTCTATTAGAAAACAGAAATAGAGTATTTACCAGAGCTGAACTTTTAGACAGTGTATGGGGATATGATTATTACGGAGATTCTAGAACAGTTGATGTTCATATTAGACGAATTAGAGCTAAACTAGAAGCACCTACCATTATAGAAACTATTTTTGGTAAAGGCTATGTAATGAGGTAGAGCAATGCTAAATACTATTAGAGGCAAGATAACCACAGGAATTATTTTAATTAGTTTCATAATCTTAATAATAATAAACTTTACCATATGGAAAATATTTGAAGGCAATTTACAAACATCTATATTAAATGATATGAAGAGAATTATGTCAATAATTCATCATGACATTCAAAGACAAACGCTAAATACAACAGGACATATAAATTTGTACAATAGGAACAATTTATGGACAATTATGAATACGATAAATCTTCAATATGATATATATTTATCAATAAAGTATGATAAAGATAATTATATACAGTTTGCAGGTGAAATTATTGATAAAAACAGTATACAAGAGATAATAGAGTCTAGTACTAAAAAATCCTCATTACTATACATTCACAATGAAGATACAAGATATTTTGTTACTTATTCATACCCATTATATATAAAGAATGAATATGCAGGTATATTTGTATTTCAAAAGGATTATTTGGTTCAATATGCTAATTATAAGGACCTAATGACAAGAATATTAGGTATTCAAATTATTTTATTTACAGTGATGATATTAACAAACTTTATTTGGTTAAAAAAGTCAACTAACTCACTAAATACATTGTTAAAAGGAATAAGATCTATAGGTGAAGGGGAATTCTCCAATAGGCTAGAAGCGAGAAGCAATGATGAAGTGGCCATACTTATTCACCATTTCAATAAAATGCAAGATAAAATAGTATCACAAATGGAATATCTACAACAGGAAAAAACTAAGATTGAGAAACTGGAAAAGTCCTCCAGAGATTTTTTCAACTATGCAACCCATGAGATGAAAACTCCGATTACTTCTATTACAGGATATGCACAGCTATTAAAGGAAGGGAAGATAGATGAAATAATAAAAGATAGAGCATATGAAAGAATTATAACAGAATCTGATAGAATGAATAAAATGGTTCAGAACATGCTGATTATAGCCAAAGGAAAAGAGATTGAAAAAGAGCATAATGGCTACTTTAACTTAAATGAACTGCTGGTGCAAATAACTAAAGAATATGAGTTAATACTTAATAGAGGAAAGATAGATCTTAATCTACAAAATGAAAGTATTCTTATCTTTGCCAGTGAAGAAGAAATACGGGCAGTTATTTTAAATCTCTTTGATAATGCTATAAAATATAGTACGGATGGACACATAAAAATCAGATCATATTTAGGGAATCATGCATACATCTCTATAGAGAACAATACATTACCTATACCTGAAGGAATAAGAAATATACTATTTGATCCATTTGTTAAATATAATCATGGTGACCAAAAACAAGCTAGCTCTGGACTAGGACTTTATATATGTAGAGAATTAATTGAAAATAATAAAGGTAAAATAAATTATAACTTAAATGGGGATATAATTAATTTTACAATTGCATTACCCAAATTGACCAATTAATGTAGATGTGGACTTAAAAATCCACATCTATTTTTATTTTTGTATATATTTAACAATTTGGAAACATCTAGGTCCTATTTGGAAAAGATTTGTTGATATAATTTACTTTGAGATATCTTATATTTCACACTAACTTTTTCAAAGGGAGGGTAAAAAATGAGTTTATTAAAATTAGAGAATATTAGCAAGACTTATGTAACAGGGGAGTTAGTAGTAGAGGCTTTAAAATCAGTTAATTTAGAAATTGATCAAGGATATTTCTATGCAATAATTGGCAAATCAGGCTCTGGGAAATCAACTTTACTACATATATTAGGAGCCCTAGACAGACCTACTGAAGGGAAGTTATTTCTGGAGGGTGAAAGTGTATTTGAAAAAAATGATAAAGACATTACAATACTAAGACGAAGAAGAATTGGCTTTGTATTTCAATCCTACAACTTACTTCCAGAACACACTGTATTGGAGAACATACTAATGCCAGCACATCTAGATGGTAAAAAACCAGAGATGGATAGATTAAAGGAAATTATATCTTCATTAGATATAGAAGACAAACTTTCCTATTATCCAGATGAACTATCTGGTGGAGAAAGACAAAGGGTAGCTATAGCTAGAGCATTAATTACCAATCCAGCTATTCTCCTAGCAGATGAGCCAACGGGAAATCTTGATGAAAATACAGGTCAAGAGGTAATAGATTTACTTAAGAAATCAGCAGAGCAATTCCATCAAACTATCATATTAGTAACTCATGATATGGATATAGCAAGACAAGCAGACCATATAATTCAAATAGTAGATGGGCAAATAGTTTCTTACCAGGGGGAAATAGAGTAAACAGGAGGCGTAATTTATGCTAAGAAAAATAGCTTTATCTAGTATGAAGGGAAGGAAGAAGGATACTCTTGTTTTATCATCTGTAATTATTTTATCATTTATATTTATTGTAATAACTACAATATTTCATGCTAGTGCTGAAATGACCAAATATGAACAAAAAGTTGCAATGTTTGGGAAGTGGGATTTTGCATATTATAATGGTAATCAAGATATTCAAAAAAGTCTATTAGAATTGGAAGATGTAAATAAGTTAGGTATAAGTAGAATCATTGGAAAATCATCTACCTGTGGAAATATAGGAACAATAAATCAAGATCTTATAGACTTGGGAGCTTTCCATTTGTATGAGGGGAAGTTACCTGAAAGAGACGATGAAATTGCTTTAGAATTAAATCAACTAAAAGAATTTCCCAGTGATATAAAAGTTGGAGATACCATTCCTATAAGAATAGATTTTCCAGTTTCAAAAAGAGATTATGATACAGTAGTTATCGAACAAGATAGTATAGTAATGCAAGAAATTGAAGAACTTCAAGAACAGGGGATTGCAAACCATATTGACTCTGAGGAGGTATACATCAAACATGTGTATCACCTTAATAGAAATGTTCAATCTTTGGAGAGTTTTAATGGAACAGAAATTGGTGCATATACGAATTACTTATATAGGTTTTTAAGATTAGATGAAGAAAGTATTTATAATCCCAATGATTATTTACAAGATGTTCCTAAATATGGTTCTATTTTAAGTCAAAAACATTATATAACTAGAAATATGGTTGTAACAGGAATTGTGCAAACTTACAGCAATATATGGGATAAAGGCTATCATCCAGTTGCTAATGCCTTTATAACAGAAGATACAGGAAAGCTTCTTATTGAAGATGGATATTTTTTAAGTGAGGTAGTAGACAATAGCAGTTATAAGACTCCATATAATTTATTTATAGATACAAAACTAGTACCAGAGAATTTTTCTAATAAGTATATAGATGAATTTGAAAAACTTATGCTAAACTCCTATTTACACTCAGATACAGAAGATTCTACAGAAGTCACAATGACCTATGGCATTTTATTAGCAGTATTTATAGCTACAATTATTTCCGTATTTTTAATATACTTCACGCAAATCAGGAGAAGAGCTAGAAGAATTGCTTTATTAAAATCCATTGGTGCAACTAATGGTCAAATAGTCAAGCTAATATTATGGGAAGTATGTAATCTACTTATTATACTAATTCCCATAGGTGTAGCTGCTGGAATGGAATTAGGTAAATTGGTATTAGGTATGACGAATAAACACGGAAGAACTGAGTTGAATTTTCATGTTGATTACAGACTAATGACTTTAGGTGTATTGGTTGGATGTATAGCAATATTTATTGGCATTTTGGCCCCCATGATAATTTCCTTGAAGATTCCATTAATAGGGACCATATCTGAGCTTCCTAGACGAAAAAAGACTTTAAAAATCAAACCAATGAAAATTTTCTATAATAATCAAGTTAATAGAGTTAGTAAGAAGAATAAAGAAGTAAATTTTGATATGAAGGTACAATCCTTCGGTAGGATTTCATTAAAAAACATTAAATATAACATAAAAAATTATTTAATGGTATTAGGATTATATACAATTACTATATCTGTACTATTAGGTTCTATTTTTCTTGGCTATTTGTCCTTTAGTTTTTATATTGACAATATAGTAGTTACAGGTAAACCTTCCTATGGATATGAAGTAAATTATGGATTACCTCGGGAGGATATAGATAACTATAGAGAAGAGCTTAAATCAATTGAGGGTGTGACCAATATTAATGTATCCAAAGGCGGAGATGGTGCATTACTTTGGTATGAAGGAATTGAGCAAAATAGATTATATTCTGAATTTCAATCTATATTACCTTCAAATTTAATATCAAAACATTTCGGTGCAAAAAACACTGAATTTATTAATTTATATTCAGAGTATCTAGTGGAGGATGCTATAGTTGCTAATATTTATGGTATTGATGTAAATACAGATATCTACGAGGAATTGAGGAATGCAATAACTAAGGGTGCATTAGATAAAGAGCGATTTGAAGCTGGAAAAGAAGTAATTGTATTGTCTCCTATTTATGAAAGTATAGTAGGGGACATAGAAGAAACTCATAATGATGATATGAACATTTTATTAGATACAGAGCAAAGAAATAGAATGAAGGCATTACTACGATATAATAACCTCTATGATATAACCTACGATTTCCGAAAAAGCGAGAATTATTCACATGATAGTAGCGTAGAAATTGGAGACAGCATATATCTTACAATACTAAATGAATCTACAATAAATACCTTCAAAAGTTATGATGTAAAAGTTGGAGCAATTATTCATTATTTTCCAGATAAGGGTATATGGCCTTTTTCAGAGACTATTGAAAATCCAGTAGTAATAGGTTCCTATAGTTTTACTGAAAGATTATACCCTGCCACTATTAAAAGTAGATATATTAAGAGTAATATCAATTTATCATCTATGCTTAAGAATAAGATACCTGCAAAATATGGGAAGTCATGGATTTTTATTGAAACTGATAATGATTCCTTTAAGCCTCAATCATTGATTAGTTTGCAAGATATAGCAAGGGAAAGAGGATTTAAGTTGCATGAATACAAGGAAGTTAATGATATTGCATTTAAAAAGGCATTTAATTCCGCTACTATCCCAGTTGTCCTAGGAATTGCTGTTGCAATAATTAATAGTATTATACTTTATAATATATCTTTATCAAAACTGGAACAAGAAAGAGATAGAATTGGTACTTTCCAGGCATTAGGGGTTATGAAAGGAGAATTTAAAAAACAATATTTAATAGTGGGATTTGTCTATGGCTTAATTTCATTAATAATATTCCATATACTATTTGCTTTAACTATATCTTTTACATCCATAGGAAAGGTTAGTTTTATGTCTATGAATATAGAAAAATATATTAATTATATTGTAAGTAAACAGCTTTGGCTATATCCATGGGGAATCCATATAATAATATGTATAATTTTCTTCGTAGCTACTATATTGACTTACTATTTACCACTAAGAAAGATAATAGATAATCAACCTATGGATAATATCAGAAGCTTGGGAAGATAGAGGGATCTATAAACAGATAGCAAAGGAGCGTGGGTTATATGAGGAAAGTAACTTTAATGATTTTTCTATGTCTTTTCTTAATAGGTTGTAATTCTTCAAAGGGAAATGAAAGTAAGATTGAGTTACCAGTAGATTCACCAAAAATAAATGAGGTATTTTATAAGGTAGAAGATAAAATAGGAAATAATGGTGAATTTAATAAGGGATCAAAGATAGATGAAATTAGTCTTACTGATAATAATATTGACAATCTATATTTGCTGGGGAAAGTCTGGGGATTTTTGAAATATTATCATCCTTATGTTGCAAAAGGAGAATATAACTGGGATTATGAATTATTTAGAGTTCTACCTAGGATTATAGAAGTGGAAAATACAGATGAGAGAGATGAAATGTTATGTAATTGGATAGAAAGCTTGGGAGACTATGAGGCTGGTAGATATCCTTTAGAAAATGAGTGGGATATAAAAGTGAATATAGATTTGAATTGGATTGAAAATTCTAATTTGAAACAAGGATTGATATTACAACTTACAGATATTAAGAAAGCTAGGAGGAGATTAAATAGTAAGTATGCTGATGTAAGTAAATATATGATAAATCCAGATTTTAAAAATGAAAAACCATATTCGCAAATGACCTATCCAGATGCTGGATATCGCCTATTATCTCTATACAGATATTGGAATATAATTGAATATTACTTTCCTTATAAGTATTTGATTGAAGAGGATTGGAACAATGTATTAAAGGAGTTTATCCCTAAATTTTTAGATGCTTCAGATGAATTAGAGTATAACCTTGTAGTCTTAGAGTTAATTACTAGAATAAATGATTCACATGCTGTGGTTGAAAAGTCTAAAATTTTGGACCAATACTGGGGGATAAATTATTCTCCTATAAAAGTTGCTTTTATTGAAGATAAACTAGTTGTAATAGATTATTATAATAAAGAATTGGTGCAACAGTCAGGGCTTAAGATAGGAGATATAATTACAAATATTAATAATAAGACTGTAGAAGATATAGTTATTGAAATGGAACCCTATGTTCCTGCATCAAATCATCCCACTAAATTAAGAAATATTTCAAGGGACATTCTGAGAACCAATGAGGAATCTTTAAGAATTGATTACATCTCTAATGATGAAATCAATTGGACGGAAGTAAAGTGCTATCCAAAAGAAGTATTAAATAGTGATATATCGGAGTTTAATAGATTAGTTAAAAATAATAATGCAGATACTTATTATAAAGTTATTGATTCTGATATTGGGTACATTTATCCAGGATTATTTAAGGCTGAATATGAGAAGGAGCTCCTTGCAAATATTAAAGATACAAAAGGATTAATAATCGATTTTAGATCTTATCCTATGGAGCCTATTATGCCTGTATTAGGAAATTATTTATTTCCAGAAAGCATTCAATTTGCTAAGTTTACTAAAGGAAGTCTAGAAGAACCGGGTTCATTTAGTTTTCAACATAATTCAGAAATAGGAATGACAAATGATTATTATTATAAAGGCAAAATTGTAATAATCATTAATGAAATCTCACAGAGTCAATCAGAGTTTACTACTATGGCTTTTAGAAAAGCACCTAATGCAATAGTAATTGGTAGCAATTCAGCAGGTGCAGATGGAGATGTATCTTTTTTCTATCTTCCTGGAAACATCTACACAAGAATAACAGCTGCAGGAGTATATTATCCTGATGGTGGAGAAACACAGAGAATAGGCATAATACCAGATATAGAAGTAAACCCAACTATTGAAGGTATTAAAGCTGGTAGAGATGAGTTGATTGAGAAGGCAATTCAGATCATTAAAGAAGATGAAAGATAATTTTTACTATTTATCGTACCAGATTGATAAATAGTTTCTTACTAGGGGGAAATAGAGTAAACAGGGGGTGTGGATATGCTAAGAAAAATAGCCTTATCTAGTATGAAAGGAAGAAAGAAGGATACTTTTATACTATCATCTGTAATCATATTATCATTTATATTTATTGTAATAACCACAGTCTTTCATGCTAGCTCTGAAAAGACTAAGTATGAACAAAAATCTGCAATGTTTGGGAAATGGGATTTAGTATATTATAATGGGCATTTAGATATACAAAATAGTTTATTAGAATTAGAAGATGTGGAAAAACTAGGAGTTAGTAGAATCATAGGGAGATCATTAACCTGTGGAATCGTGGGGACTATTAATCAAGAATTGGTAGATTTAGGGTCGTTCCACATATATGAAGGAAGGATGCCAGAAGGTGATGATGAAATTGCCCTGGAATTAAATCAGCTTAAGCAATTTCCAAGTGATATTAAAGTTGGGGATGTTATCCCTGTAAGGATAGATATTCCAATTTTTGAAGGTGATGAAATAAACGCTATGAAGGAACAAATGGCACGAATACTCCCAACCCTTCAAGAAATAGAAGCTAATCAAGAACCCAAGGGAGCATTAAATATAGTTGAGATTTATGATAAATATGCTATTAAAAACATAAGGAACACTCAATCCTTGGAAGCCTTTGATGGAACAGAAGTTGGGGTAAAAACAGGATTTGCATATATGTATACAAGATTGGATGAAGATGAACTAGTAGATGACCCAGAAGCAACTAAGGAAAATACAACAAAGTATGGAACTATGATAAATCAAAAAGCTTATATAGTTAGATTTATGACCGTAACAGGAATATTTCAAACATATAGCAATCTTTGGGATAGCGGTCAATATTCTGTTGCCAATGCTTTTATAACAGAGCATACAGGGAGGCAACTTATTGAAAAGGGCTACTTTTTAACTAAGGAATTAGATACTAGCAATTATGAAACGGCCTACCATTTATTTATAAATACTAAGCTCTCGCCAGAAAAATTTTATAATACATATAGTGATGACTTTGAGAAACTGAGGGTAAATTCTTATCTCCATTCAGATATTGAAGGATCCACAGAAAATATACTAGTATATGGCATTTTATTATCAGTATTTGTAGCGACAATTTTTATAGTGTTTTTAATATACTTTACTCAAATGAAAAGGCGGACTAGGAGAATTGCTTTATTAAAATCCATTGGAGCAACTAATGACCAAATAGGAAAGCTTTTATTATGGGAAGTATTATATATATTAATCATGACCATTCCCATAGGTGTAGCTGGTGGAATAGGAGTAGGGAGAATAGTTTTGCTTATCACCAATAAATATGGCAAAACTCAGTTGAATTTTCATGTTGATTATGGTCTAACACTTTTAGGTGTATTAATAGGTATTTTGGCTATATTTATCAGTATGATAGCACCTATGATAATGTCTATGAAAATACCACTAACTGGAACCATTTCAGAACCCCCTAGAAGGAAAAGTATCTTAATGAAATTTAAGAATGATAAATCTAAGTCAAAAGATTTAAATCCTAAGAAATCAGCAGTAAAAGCAAATGGTAAGATAAAGCCAGTAAATTTTCATATGAAGATACAGACCTTTGGAAAAATATCCTTGAAAAACATCAAACATAATAAGGGAAAACACCTATTGACATTGGGACTATATACTATCACCATAACTGTATTATTAGGATGTGTCTTTCTAAGCTTTCTATTTTTTGGAGATTACATCAACAATATTATTATTACTGGTAAGCCATCTTATGGTTTTGAAGTAAATTATGGATTAACTAGGGATGAAATAATGAATTTTACAGAGGACATTAACTCAATCGAAGGCGTGACCAATGTTGATTTATTTAAAGGAGGAGAGCATGCATTTCTATGGTATGAAGGCATTGAAAATAATGTGATACACAATGGATTTAGAAATATATTACCATCCTATCTATCAAAAGAACATTTTGGACTAAATAGTACTGACTATAGTAATTTGAACAAAGACAATGATTATCTGGTCAAAGAGGCAATAGTTACAAATATATATGGTATTGATGTAAATGAAAGCATATATAATGAATTTAAAGATTCAATAACTGAGGGAAGCCTAAATAAAGCAGAATTTGAAGCAGGAGAAGAAGTAATTTTAATGTTACCCATTTATGGTGAGTTAGGAAGTGATTTAGAAGAGGTTGATCAGTATTATGAAAAAGACATACTATCTAATACAGAACAAAAAAATAGGGTTAGAAAATTACTCGAATATAAGAATCTCTATGGCATGACTTATGATTTCCGCAAGAGCAATTATTATTTACAGGAAAGTAGCATTGAAATCGGAGATTCCATATATTTAACAATACCTACTGAAAAAGAGATTAATGATGTTACATTTAATGATGTAAAAATAGCAGCATTGATTTATTATTTTCCAGAGAAAGGTATATGGCCTTTTTCAGATACTATAGAGAGCCCAGTAGTCATAGGTTCTTATAATTTAATTGAAAGATTATATCCTACAACTATCACAGGTAAGGGAAGGCTAGATGCTAGAAATTTATATGACAGGATAAAGACTTTAACTCCTACAAGATACGGTAAAACATGGATCTTTGTAGAAACTAATAGTAAATCATTTGAAGCTCAATTACAAACTAGCTTACAAAAAAGAGCAAGGGATTGGGAATTTAAATTACATGACTATAAGGAAACTAACGATATTGTATATAGAAAGGCATTCAATTTCACATTAATCATAGCAATTCTAGGAATTGCAGTTGCGATAATCAATAGTATTATACTTTATAATACATCTTTATCAAAACTAGAACAAGAAAGAGATAGAATTGGTATTTTCCAGGCATTAGGAGTTACAAAGGAACAGTTTCAAAAACAATATCTAATAATGGGATTTTCCTATGGCCTAATCTCTTTATTGATATCACATATAGTGTTAATTATAGCTGTAATGTTTACATCCATAGGAAATAGTAGACCTATGCTAATGAATATTAGCCAATATATTGATTATGTTATAAAAGGCCAACTATGGTTATATCCATGGATTATTCATATATCAATATGTATTGTATTCTTTATAGCTGCTATACTAACATACTATTTACCACTAAAGAAGATATTGGATAATCAACCAATAGATAATATTAGAAGTTTAGGAAGGTAGGTATATTTGATTTACCCAGTAAATAAGAACAATTAATTGATAAACAGGGGGTGCTATATATGTTAAGAAAAATTGCTTTATCTAGTATGAAGGGAAGGAAAAAAGATACAATTATACTTTCATCAGTAATTATCTTATCATTTCTCTTTATTGCAATAACGACAATTTTACATTCCAGTTCTGAAGTAACCAAGTATGAGCAAAAAGTTGCCATGTTTGGAGAATGGGATTTTTCATATTACAATACAGACCAGGATATAGAAACAAGCTTATTAGAATTAGATGATGTTGATAAACTAGGAGTTAGTAGAATAATAGGGAAAACAGCTAACTGTGGGGTTTTAGGCACCATAAATGAAGAACTCATAGATATAGGAGCTTTTCAATTACATGAGGGAAGGATGCCAGAAGCAGTTGACGAAATTGCCCTAGAATTCAGTCAGCTGAAGGAATTTCCAGAGGATATTAAAGTTGGAGATACAATTCGGGTAAGAATAGATTTTCCCTTTATAGAAAGGGATAGACAGACAGTAACTACAGGACAAAATGATAGAATTCTAGCTGAGATAGAAGAACTCATTGAAGATAGAATAATAAAAGTTACTAATATAGAAAAGATATTTGCTAATAATGTATATCAAATTGAAAGAAATATTCAATCCTTGGAGAGTTATAATGGAACTGAAATTAGTAGCTTAACCTCTTATATATATAAATTTTTAAGATTAAATGAAAATGAGGAATATGATCCTACTGCATATTTTGACGATGTTCCAAGATACGGTGGTATATTAAACAGAAGATATTCTATAAGTAGAAATATGGTTATTACAGGGATTATCCAAACTTATAGTGACTTATGGGATAGAAACAATAATACTCTTCCTAACTCTTTTATAACAGAAGAGACAGGAAGAAAATTTATTGAAGATGGATATCTTATGAGCAAGGTAATAAAAACTGGTATGTATAAAACTCCATATAATTTATTTATAGATACAAAGTTAAAAGTAGAGAATTTTTCTAATAAGTATCTAGATAAATTTGAAAACCTTAGGATAAACACCTATTTACATTCAGATACAGAAGATTCCACAGAGGGAACATTGACCTATAGTATATTATTAGGAATATTTATAGCTACAGTCATTTCAGTATTTTTAATATACTTAATTCAAATCAGAAGAAGATCTAGAAGGATTGCCTTATTAAAGGCTATTGGTGCAACTAATAATCAAATAGCAAAACTCATATTATGGGAAGTAATTAATCTGCTTATTATAATAATTCCTATAGGTATAGTTGCTGGAATGGGATTAGGAAAAGTTGCCCTAGGAATAGTGAACAAATACGGAAAGACTGAGTTAAACTATCATATTGATTATATATTAATGTTTCTAGGTATATTGGTCGGGTGTATAGCAGTACTTATAGGTATCTTAGCTCCAATGATACTATCTATGAAGATTCCACTAACAGGGACTATAGCACAACCACCTAAGAGAAAAAAGACTTTAAAAGCTAGACTAGAGAAAATTTTTAATAAGAAGAAAATCAATAGAGTAAGGAAAGAAGCAGACTTAAATATACAGATACAAAGTTTTACAAGGATTTCATTAAAGAACATTAAGTATAATAAGCGTAAATATTTAATGGCACTTGGCTTATATACCATTACTATATCTGTCTTATTAGGCTCTCTTTTTAGTTCCTATTTATCCTTTGCTTTTTATAGAGATAATATAATAGTTACTGGGAAACCATCTTATGGATTTGAAGTGAATTATGGGTTGCCTCAAGAAGATATAGATAAGTATACAAAAGAGCTTAAGTTAATAGATGGAGTAACTAATGTTGATACTTACAAGGGTGGAGTAGGTGCTTACTTGTGGTATGAAGGAATTGAACAAAATAGACTTCATTATATATTTAAGTTTTTATTACCTTCTCATTTGACTAGGGAGCATTACGGGAGAAAAAATTCTATATATAAAAGTTATAATGCAGAATATCTTATGGATGAAGGAGTTGTAAGTAATATATATGGAATTGATGTAGATACTGAAATCTATAGGAAATTTGAAAAGGCTATAACTAAAGGAAGTTTAGATAAAGATAGATTTGAAGCTGGAAAAGAAGTCCTTATATTATCTCCAATTTATAATAGGATAGTAGAAAATTCTAATAAAGGCAATTCTAATAAAGACAATTCTAATAAAGACAATAATGATGAGACCATTCTGATGGATACAAAGCAAAGTAATAGAATGAAGATACTACTAAAGCATAATAAGCTTTATGATATTAGCTATGATTTCCGAAAAAGCGAGGGTTATTCACAGGACAATAGTATAGGAATTGCTGACACCATATATATTACAATACCATATGAATCAATTGGAGAATCTATTTCAAGTAAATATGTCGAAAGTTTTGATCTAAAAGTAGGGGCAATTATTCACTACTTTCCAGAAGAGGGTATATGGCCTTTTTCAGAGACTATTGAAAATCCAGTAGTAGTGGGTTCCTATAAACTAATAGAGAGATTATACCCATCTACTATTAAAAGTAGGTATGCAAAGAGTAAAATTAGTATGTTAGATTTAATACAGTGGAGGATGCCTACTATGTATGGGAAGTCATGGGTTTTTATTGAAACCGATAAAAGTTCATTTAAAACTGAATCATTGACGATTATGAATGAAATGGCGAAGGAAGGTGGATTTAAGTTACATGAATATAAAGAGGGTAATGATTTTGCATTAAAAACTGCCCTTAATTCAGCCACTATCCCACTAATGCTAGGACTTGTAGTTGCATTGATTAATATCATCATACTTTACAATACATCCAAATCAAAACTGGAACAGGAAAGAGATAGGATTGGTATTTTGCAGGCATTGGGAGTTACAAAGGAAGAATTTAAGAAACTATATTTAATACTAGGAGCTCTCTATGGTTTAATCTCATTGATAGTATTCCATATGGCCTTAGCTTTTACTATATCATTTACTTCCATAGGAAAGAGTGCTTTTATATCCATGAGTCTAGGAAAATATATTAACTATATTTTAAGTAAGGCCATTTGGCTATATCCTTGGCCAATTCATATAATAATATGTATTATATTCTTTGCAACAACTACATTGACTTACTATTTGCCACTTAGAAAAATAATAGATAATCAAGCTATAGAGAATATCAGAAGTTTAGTAAGATAGAGGGCCTATAGATATCAGGAAAAGGAGAGTAAGTTTTATGAGAAAAATAATATTAATAATTGCTTTAAGTCTTTTCTTAGTAGCTTGTAATTCTACAAATCTAGAGCAAAGCGTGATTGAATCATCAGAAGAGGAAATTATAAGTGATTATATTTTCTATAAGGTTGAAGATAAAGTTGCAAATGATAATGAATTTAATGCTGGGTCAAAAATAGATGAATTAAATCTTACAGACGATAATATAGAAAATCTAAAGATTATAGGTAAGATTTGGGGTTTTTTGAAGTACTATCATCCTTATGTGGCTAAGGGAGAATATAACTGGGATTATGAATTGTTTAGGGTATTGCCTATGATTCTAGAAGTGGAAAAGCCAGAAGAGAGAGATAGTATATTATTATCTTGGATAGCTAGCCTAGGAGAATATGAAGCTGGTAATTTCCCATTAAAAAATGAGTCAGAAATAAAAAAAGATGTAGATTTTAAATGGATTGAGGATTTTAATCTAAGTCAAGAATTAGTATCACAGCTTACGCATATAAAGAATGCTAGAAGGAGATTAAATAACAAATATGTCAATATAAATAGTCAGAATCTAGTTCCAATTTTTTCAAATGAAAAATCCTATGCAATTATGAGATATCCAGATACTGGATACCGTCTATTATCCTTGTATCGATATTGGAATATAATTGAATACTACTATCCTTATAAGTATTTGATAGAAGAGGACTGGAACAATGTATTAGAAGAATTCATACCTAAGTTCATAAAGGCTTCAGACGAATTAGACTATCAACTTGTTTCTTTAGAGTTAATTACTAGAATAAATGATTCAAATGCTGGGATAGAAGATAGTAAGGCATTGGAAAATCATTTGGGAGTAAATTACCCACCTATAAAAGTTACTTTTGTAGAAGGTAACTTAATAGTAACAGGTTATTATGACAAAGAACTGGGTGAAGAGTCTGGACTTAAACTTGGAGATATAATAAGTAAAATAAGTAACAAGACTGTAGAAGAAATAGTTGTTGAAATGGAGCCCTATATTCCTGCATCAAATTATCCTAGTAAACTTTCAAAAATATCAAAAGATATTTTAAGAACTAATGAGGACTCTTTAAGTATTGAATTTATTCGTGATGATGAAAATTATCTACTGGAATTGGCTTGTTATAAACAGGGAAGTATAAATAGTAAAAAATCTGACTATATTGGATATTCAGATTCCTATTATAAAGATATAGATTCTGATATTGGATACATGAACATTGGCTTGTTTAGAAGTCAAAATGAAGGAGAGTTTATATATAGAACATATAATAAAAAGGGAATAATAGTTGACTTAAGATCTTATTCTTTGGCCTCATATAATGAGATCTTAGGTAGTTATTTCTTGGAAGAAAGCACAGAATATGCTAACTTTACGAAAACTAGCCTTGAAGACCCTGGTGTCTTCAGTTTCCAAGATGTTAATGAAAGAATAAGAGTTACTAGTAGAACTCATTATCAAGGGAAGCTTGTTCTAATTATTAATGAAGAAACTCAAGGTCAATTTGAACTTGCTACTATGCTTTTTAAAACATCTCCTAATACAATAGTAATTGGTAGCAATTCAGCCGGTTCAAATGGTGAGATAAGTAGTCTATATCTTCCAGGGTATATCAGAACGCAAATACCTGGCCTTGGAGTATATTATCTTGACGGTGGTGAAATACAGAGAATAGGTATAGAGCCTGATATAGTCATACATCCAACCATTGAAGCTATAAAAGAAGGTAGAGATGAATTGCTTGAAAAGGCTATCGAGATCATTCATCAGGGGGAATAAATATGCTAGAAAAAATTGCTTTATCTAACTAGATAATCAACCAATTGATAATATTAGAAGTCTAGGAAGATAGGACTTAAAATAAAACTGGTATACCTTTAATTAGGCTATACCAGTTTTTTCTAAAATATAAAACATATTAATTTGATTTATAAGGAAAGTATGATAAAATGAATTCTGTTAAAGATATATGTAAGAATCTTTAATATGTAAGAATTTGAAAAATGAAAGGATTTGTTGTATGAAGACCATAAGAGAAGATATTAGAAACATTGCAATTATTGCCCACGTAGACCACGGAAAGACCACTTTAGTGGATAGTTTATTAAAGCAATCAGGAGTCTTTAGAGCTAACCAAGTAGTAGAGGATAGAGTAATGGATTCCAATGATATAGAGAAAGAAAGAGGCATTACAATCCTAGCAAAGAACACTGCTGTATATTATAAGGATGTTAAAATTAATATAATAGATACACCAGGTCATGCTGATTTTGGTGGAGAAGTAGAGCGTGTGCTTAAAATGGTAAATGGTGTAGTACTAGTAGTGGATGCATTTGAGGGACCAATGCCTCAAACAAAATTTGTTTTGAAAAAGGCTTTTGAATTAGATTTACCAGTTATAGTATGTATCAATAAAGTTGATAGACCAGAAGCAAGACCTAATGAAGTAATAGATGAAGTATTGGATTTGTTTATTGAATTAGGAGCAAATGAAAAGAATTTAGATTGTCCATTTGTATTTGCATCAGCAAAGAGAGGAACTGCTTCTGTAGATATGGACAGTGATGTAGAAGATATGGATGAATTATTCCAAACTATAGTTGAAAACACACCAGCACCAGAGGGAGACACAGAAGGACCACTTCAAGTTCTAATATCAACTATAGATTATAATGAATATGTTGGTAGAATAGGTATTGGTAAAATTGAAAGAGGTAGAATATCTACTAACCAGGATGCGGTAATTGTAAATATGCTTAATCCCGGAAAACAAGAAAAAGTTAAGATTAATAAAGTATTTGAATTTGAAGGATTAAATAGAGTAGAAGTACAATCTGCTACAGTAGGTAGTATAATAGCTATAACAGGTGTAGAAAACATTCATATTGGAGATACAATATGTGATTCTAATACAGTTGAAGCATTACCATTTGTGAAGATATCTGAACCAACTATAGCCATGACTTTTTCAGTGAATAATAGTCCTTTTGCAGGTAGAGAAGGAAAATTTGTTACTTCTAGACAAGTTAGAAACAGGCTTTTCAAAGAATTACAAACGGATGTGGGATTAAGGGTAGAAGAAACTGAGTCTACAGATGCATTTAAAGTGTCAGGCAGAGGGGAGCTTCATTTATCTGTTCTAATAGAAAACATGAGAAGGGAAGGCTACGAATTTCAAGTATCTAAGCCAGAGGTACTCTTCAAAGAGGAAAATGGCAAGAAGATGGAACCTATTGAAAAGGTCACAATTGATGTGTCTAATGAATTTATGGGTGCAATAATTGAAAAATTAGGCCAAAGAAAAGGTGAGTTAATTACTATGTCTGAATCAAACGGCGGATATGCAAGGGTTGAATTTCTTATACCTGCCAGAGGTCTTATAGGATATAGACAAGAATTCATGACAGATACTAAGGGTAATGGCATAATGAACTCAATATTTGAAGGATATGAGAAATATAAGGGTGATATTCCAAAGAGAAAAGAAGGATCAATTATCTCCTTTGAGACTGGAGAATCAACTACCTATGGTCTTTATTCTGCTCAAGATAGAGGAATATTATTTATAGGTGCTGGTGTACCAGTATATACTGGTATGGTAGTAGGATCTAACCCTAAAGGGCTAGATATAGATGTAAATGTTTGTAGAAAGAAACAACAATCAAATGTTAGGTCTTCTGGGGCTGATGATGCATTAAGATTATCCCCACCAAATAATATGTCTTTAGAAGAAGCTTTAGAGTTTATCGATGATGATGAATTAATAGAAATAACACCACTAAGCTTTAGAATAAGGAAAAAGATACTAGATAGCAATAAGAGATATAAGTCAAAGAAAAATGATTAATAAATAGGGTGATAATATGGAGTTTCTATTTTCAATTTTTCAATGGATATTTAATAATATATTATTGCTAAACATTACTTTTGCAATATTACTTGTTTTTTTTGAAAGAAGAAACCCAACATCAACTTGGTTATGGCTCATGGTTCTGACATTTTTACCTGGTATAGGATTTATTCTCTATCTCTTTCTTGGTCAGGATTTAAGTAAGATAAAATTATTTAAGACAAAGGAAGAAGAAGATTATTGTTTTCGTGATATAGCCTTAGTTCAAGAAGAACAGATTGATAATGATGAATATAAATATAGAGATCCTAATTATGTTGAGTATGAGGATTTAATAAAGATGCATTTAAATAGTTCAGATGCATTTTTTACTCAAGATAATTCTGTTGATATGTTTTTTGAAGGAAATGATAAGTTCGAGGCGTTGTTAGACAGTATAGATAATGCAAAGCAGTATATCCATATGCAATACTATATTTTCAAATCGGATAACCTTGGTAAAAAAGTAATAGAGGCATTATGCAAAAAAGCTAAGGAAGGTCTAGAAGTAAAACTTTTAATAGATGGAATGGGTGGAAGAAAGTTTTCAAGAAAATATATTGTACAATTAAAAGCAGCAGGTGCAGAAGTTGGAATATTTTTTCCACCATTTGTGCCATTGCTAAGTCTTAGAATTAATTATAGAAATCATAGAAAGATTTGTATTGTTGATGGTAAGGAAGCCTTTGTAGGAGGATTCAATATAGGTGATGAATATATAGGATTATCTAAAAAGTTTGGATATTGGAGAGATACGCATCTAAAGATTAGAGGATCTGCCATATCTTCTCTAGAGTGGAGATTTTTGCTGGATTGGAGATTTGCTACTGGTGGTGAAATAGCAAGGTGTCAAACCTATCTTGCAGATGAAGATACTAAAGGTAGTACAGGAATACAAATTGTATCATCAGGGCCTGACTCAAAATGGCCAAGCATTAAAGATGGTTATCTCAAGATGATATCAACTGCAAAGCAAAAAATATATATTGAGACTCCATATTTCATACCCGATGATAGTATTTTTGAAGCTCTTAGACTGGCTGGATTGTCTGGTCTTGATGTAAGGGTTATGTTTCCAAATAAACCAGATCATATTTTTGTATATTGGGCAAGTATGAGCTATATGGGAGAGCTTTTGCAAGCAGGTGTAAGATTTTTTACCTATGAAAAAGGTTTTCTTCATTCAAAAGTAGTTTTGATGGATGATTTTGTATCTTCAGTAGGTACAGCAAATCTTGATATAAGAAGCTTTAAGTTGAATTTTGAAGTAAATGCTTTTTTATATGATGAATCCATGAATTTGAAACTAACAGATAGATTTTTAAATGATTTACAATATTGTAAAGAAATCACATTAGAAGAATATGGTAAAAGAAGTAGGATTGTCAAAATAAAAGAATCAATTTCTAGGCTTTTATCTCCTATTCTCTAATAATAAACTTGCCTCTGGAGATAATAATCTAGAGGTGATTATTTTGAAATCGGTAAAATTGTTTGTTTTATTTTTAATTACGATATTGATTTTAAGTGGATGTAAAATGAGCAAAAATCAGGCAACTAAATTGAAGAAAAAAGATAAGGCTCCAGATTCTCTAGGCAAATTAAGTGATTCATTACAGGGTATATTGAAAGAAACTGAGATTATAGAATCTATATTAGATGGGACTGATGAAGAAGTAAAAAAGGCAGAGTTGGAAAAGGCTAAAGAACAAGAAAAGGTTAAGCTTGAAGGTAATATGGGAGAAAAAAAAGAAGGCGGAAATTCAAGTAGTAAACAAGGAAGTTCTCAATCAAGTAATCAGTCTACTGACACAAATAAAAAAGGTGAAAAAAAGCCTAAAGATAAGGAAGAGAAACTTTTATCGACTTGGGAAAGTTTAAATAAAAAAATAGAAGAAACACATAAGAAGTGGAATGATTACGAATCAGAAGGAATAAAAAAAGGTATCAATCAAAATAGTACTCAGAAATTTAAAGATAGTATTAATGCTTTGACAAAATCAGTAGAAGAAAAGAATATATTGGGTATATATGACTATACTAGCCAGAGCATGGTAAATCTAGCTCCAATTCTTGAAGTATATAAGGACGAAATATGGGGTGAAATAAATAGAGTAAAATCAGCAGTATATAAGAGTTATGCAAAGGCAATAGTAGGTAAATATGAAGAAGCTCAAGAGCAATTAAAGAATTTAGAAGAAGTAGCAAATAAAACAAGGTTGAAGATTGAAGATGATAATAAAAAAATACAATCTTTGGAAAAGGTTAATTTATCAATTGAAGCTATGAGGCAGTCATTAGAAGAAAAAAGTATTACATTAACAAGAATTAAAAAGGATATCGTAATAAAAAACCTTGATGAGCTAGGAAAATAAAAGAAAAGAGGGATAGCATTGAGACCAGAAGCTATAAGAGATTATTTTATCGTAAATGGAAAGTTAGAAAGCACAGAAAAAAAGGATATATTTAATCGAATTGAAAAACCACCAATATATGAGGTAATTAGGTCGGTAGATGGTGTCCCACTTTTTTTAGAAGATCATTTAAAAAGAATGTTTGATTCAGCTAATATCATAGGATATGACTTAGATAAAGATGAAGAAGAAATTAGTCAAGATATTCAAAGACTTATACAAAAGAATAATGTTGAGAACTTAAACATTAAGCTTTTATCTACGGAAATAGAAGGTATTGGCAAGATATTTTTGATTTATAATATTGAAAGCTTCTATCCACCAGTAGAGTATTATGAAAAAGGAATCCATACTATTTTATTTCATCATGAAAGAAGTAATCCAAATGCAAAGGTACTATTTACATCATTTAAAGAAGATGTAGCTAAAGCTTTAAAAGAAAAAAATGCTTTCGAGGCTTTACTTGTTAGCAAATCAGGATATATACCAGAAGGTAGCCGTTCTAATATGTTCTTTGTGAAGGGTGACAAAGTATATACTGCCAAGGGGACTGAGGTATTAATAGGAATTACAAGGAAGCATATATTTAGTGTATGTGATAAATTAAATATTAAATTAGTAGAAGAAAGTATCCATATGGATGATTTGAACAAGCTAGATGGAGGTTTTATGTCAGGGACATCAGTTAATGTATTGCCAATATCTACTATAGATGGCATAGAGTTAGATTCAATCAATAATCATATAATTAAGGAAATAAACAAAGAATATTTAAATCAAATAAAGAATTATATAATTGCAAAGAAAAAATAATGAACAAAGCAAAAAAGATTCCTCACCAAAGTGAAGAATCTTTTATTAATTTATTTCATTTCTTGAACCAATTCAATTATTTTTAGAATTGTATCTACAGATTTTTCCATTGCAAATGTTGGGATATATTCAAATTTTCCATGGTAATTATGGCCACCAGTAAAAATGTTTGGACATGGCAATCCCATATAGGAAAGTCTAGCCCCATCAGTACCACCTCTAATAGGCTTAATTAAAGGCTGAATCCCTAAATCTTCCATGGACTTTTTAGCTATATCTACTATATACATAACAGGGAGAATTTTTTCTTTCATATTATAATATGAATCAGTAATCTCTAAATTAATTATATTTCCATATTTGTGATTCAAAAACTCTACTGCCTTAGTCAAGGTTTCTTTTTTGCTTTCATATTTCTCCATTGAATGATCTCTTATAATAAATCCAATTTCTGTTTTTTCAACAGAACCATCAAAAGACATCAAATGATAAAAGCCTTCATATCCTTCTGTATACTCAGGTCTTTCATTTACAGGGAGCATAGAATTAAGCTCCAAGGCTACTAGAATAGAATTAATCATTATATTTTTAGCTGTACCTGGGTGAACATTTCTACCTTGAATAGAAATTCTAGCTGTAGCAGCATTAAAGTTCTCATACTCCAATTCACCTACAGGTCCACCATCTACAGTATATGCAAAGTCTGCACCAAATTTGTCTACATCAAAGTAATCAGCGCCTCTGCCTATTTCTTCATCTGGAGTGAAGCCAACTTTTATTGTGCCATGAGGTATACTAGGATTCTCAATCAAGTATTCCACTGCAGATATTATTTCTGCTATTCCAGCTTTATTATCTGCACCAAGTAGAGTTGTACCATCTGTAGTTATTAAATCTTTGCCTATATAATTCTGTAAATCTGGAAAATCTTTTATAGACATAATAATATCTTTTTCGACATTTAATACTATGTCTTTTCCATCATAATCAGTTATGATTTTAGGCATTACATTTTTACCAGACATATCAGGACTAGTATCCATGTGAGCTACAAATCCTATAGTAGGAACTGACTCTTTTATATTAGAAGGTAGAGTTCCCATGACATATCCATTTTCATCTACGGATACATGAGATAAACCAATGTCTTCCAATTCCTTTCCTATCATTTTAGCAAATTCATATTGATTAGCTGTGCTAGGTACACAAGTGGCACTTTCATCTGAAGTCGTTTCATACTTAACATAATTTAGAAATCTACTTAATAATTTATTCATTATATTACCTCCTGACTTTATTTATATCTCCTATATTATATAACAATATAGGAGAAAAATGCAGAAATTTGTAGAAAAATTTGGAATTATTTTAGTATATTATTTGAGCTTTAGTGCTATAATATTCAGGTGAGCAAAAAAAAGGTAAATATTTGATAATTAAACTTATTATAGGGTATAAGAGTTGTAACAAATAGATAGAGAAAAGTGGTAATGATTACTAAGGTGAACAGGGGAAAGGTAAGGGAATAGCCATGAGAGAAAAATGTACGAAAGAAAACTTAAAGACAAGAATAGAATCAATGCGTGAAGAACTAAATCAAATGGTTTTAAAAGATTTGGATAAAGATAAGGTAGTAAAGATTAGTCAAGAGTTAGATCTATTAATAAATGAATTTCTTTCAGCAAAGATATAAAATAGCAGATAATTATCTGCTATTTTAATTATCCAAGAGTTACATCTAATACCATCATTATAATGAATCCAATGACAATTCCATAAGTTGCTTCCCTTTCATTACCATTATTATGTGTCTCTGGTATTATTTCATCAGATATAACAAACAACATTGCACCTGCTGCAAAAGCCAGTATAAATGGAAGTATAGGTTCAAATATACTTACTAAACCAAGACCCATTAAACCGCCAATAGGCTCTACTAATCCTGTTAGCAAAGCAACCAGAAATGCCTTTTTAACATTGTATTTTTCACGAACCAAGGAAAGAGCCACAGCTAACCCCTCAGGCATATTTTGAAGTCCAATACCTAAGGCAATACTTAATCCGTTCTTTACATTATCATCACCAAAGCCAACTCCTACAGCCAATCCTTCTGGAAAGTTGTGTATAGTTATAGCAATGATAAAAAGCCAAATCTTTTTTAAAGACGCACTTGCGCCTTCCTCTCTTTTATCAAGCAAATGAACATGAGGTGAATATTTATCTGTTAGATCAAGAAAAACTGCACCTGCAAATATACCTAACCCAGTAATTAAAGCTCCTTTTAATCCTCCGCCAGAATAATCTAGACTAGGGATTATTAGAGAGAATGAAGTAGCTGCTAACATTACCCCAGCTGCAAAACCAAGTAGAATATCCAACATCTTTTCAGAAATATTTTTTGTGAAAAATATAGGCAAAGCCCCCACGCCAGTCATGAGACCAGCACTAACACTTGCTAAAACACCTAATAAAAAAGTATTTTCCATAAGGGACATAAGCATTCCTCCTTTAATTAAATTATAGGAAGATAATGTAATTTAGTCAAGACCCTAAGTTAGTATGGGAATGCCTATAAATAGAAGAATTAATATTAATAGTATAGCAATTAGCCAGTAAAAACTTCGCTTCTTAATAAAAAATAATTTCATATAACTCAACCCCTTATAATAATAGTATTATAATCTATTTTGCAATTAAAAAATATATACCACAAATTTCATTTTATAAGTTATAATATGGATATTATGATATAATATTTAATGAGAGGAGGAAGGATAGAGATGGCGATAAAAATACTGAGCGATAGTGCTTGCGATTTACCAGAAGATATTGTAAAAGAATATGATATTGATATTGTACCTATAATGGTAATTAAAGATGATAAGGAGTATTTAGATAATATTACTATAAAGCCAGAAGAAGTATATAATGGTATGAAAAACGGTGAGGTATATAAAACCGCCCAGATACCACCAAATACATTTACCGAAAAGTTTTTAGAATATGCAAAGAATGGTGATAGCGTTATTTATGTAGCTTTTTCTTCTGGATTATCAGGTACATATCAGACTTCCATATTTGTAAAAGGTACAATCCTAGAAGAATATCCTGAATTTGACTTAGATATTGTTGATACAAAAGCTGCAACTGGAGGATTTGGTCTTATGGTTCTAAAAGCAGCTCAAATGGCAAAGGAAGGAAAATCAAAGGAAGAAATACTTAGTCTCCTTGATTTTTATGCAGCTCATATGGAACACATTTTTACTGTAGATAATATAGAATACTTATTTAGAGGTGGAAGAGTTACCAAAACTCAAGCCTTCCTAGGGGGATTATTAAATATAAAACCAGTATTAAATATGGAAGACGGTAAACTAGTTCCTCTTGAAAAAGCAAGAGGCAGTAATAAAGCATATAAGATAATGATGGATATAATAGGAGAAAGAGGTAAAGATGCTGATTTGGAGAATCAAATAATTGGAATATCTCATGGAGATGATCTAGAGTTGGCACTAAAAGTTAAAGAAATGCTTACTAAATCTTTTGGCACCACTAATTTTTTAATAAATACAATAGGTGCTGCAATAGGTGCCCATTCAGGTCCAGGAACTATAGCTATTACATTTTTAAATAAAAAATACTAAAGAATTAATTCTTTAGTATTTTTTAAAATTAACAATAAACTCTAGACAAATTTAAAAAATAGGAGTATAATAATTTATGTTAGTTCAATAAATGTGCTTTTAGCTCAGTTGGTAGAGCACCTGACTCTTAATCAGGGTGTCCAGGGTTCGAATCCCTGAAGGCGCACCACAGTAATAAAAAGGCTTCCAGAGATTTCTTGGAAGCCTTTTTTTATATCATATAATAGGGCTACATAATTAAGCTTTTATAGCCCAACGAAGTTTTGCAGATCGTGCTCTAGGATTAAGATTACATTCTTCTTGTGTTGGTCTGATAGGACTAGAAGATACTTCACTGTAAATACCCTCTCTTAAATAATGCTGAAAACTCTTTTTAACTAATCTGTCTTCACCAGAGTGGAAAGATAGTATTGCAACACGTCCTCCACTAGCAAGGCTATTGGGAAGTTTCTCCAGAAATTCATACAACACTTCAAATTCATGATTTACATCTATTCTAAGGGCTTGAAAGCACCTTTGGCATGACTTCTTAATTGATTCATTTCTTTCTTTTTGTGGAAGAAATTTCAGGGCATTTGCAATAATTTGTTGAAGCTGTGTAGTCGTATTTATTCTATTTCCTTTTCTAATTTCAGATATTATAGCTTCAGCTATTTCTTTAGCATAGGGTTCATCTGAATTCTCTATGAACAATCCCTCTAATTCATCTTTTGAAATCCGGTCTAGTCTTTCAGCAGCAGATTTTCCTCTTCTAGGATTTAGTCTTAAGTCCAGTGGACCTTCGGTCTTAAAGGAAAAACCTCTATCTGGGTTATCTATTTGCATTGAAGATACGCCTAAATCTGCCAACACAAAATCCAAGGGACCAGATTCTAATACTATCTGATCTATATTTGAAAAGTTCATTTGTCTAATTTTTAATATGTCTTCGTCGTAACCTAAGTCCTTTAATCGTTGCTCTGTTTTCGGTAATTCAATAGTATCTACATCTGTTGCATAAAGTTGACCTTTTTTATCCATAGATTTAAGTATTTCTAATGTATGACCACCATAACCTAATGTGGCATCTAATCCGATTTCACCAGGTTTGATTTGTAAAAAGTCTAGTATTTCATCTACGCAAATTGAAAGATGCATTCCTGCAGGAGTACTTCCTTTTTGAATTACTTTAGCTACAGTTTCAGAATATTTATCTGGTTGGTGCTCTTTATACTTCTCCTTATAGGTTTTCGGATGTGTTCCACTATATCTAACACGCCTCTTGTGTTTTTTCTCGTTATTATCCATTTCTTCCCGCCTTTTTATCATATCATTTTCATATTATTCTAATAGTTATATTATCAAATTCATCTTACAAAAGCAATTTATCTACTATGAATTGGGATCCTTTTATTTTTCTTGGAATTATTTCATAATTCTATCACCCTAAAACTAAATTTATAGTGTATAATAAGTAAAATATAAAATTTCAAAAAATATTGAAGTTTTATAAATAAGAATATGGAGGTTATTAAAAGAATGATTAGAATGTTTAAAAAAGGAATTGTACATAAGTACACATTAGTAGCATTTTGCTTAATATTATTATTAAGTATAACAGCATGTAGTAATGAAGATATTGTGGCTAAGGTAGATAATGAGGTAATAACTAAGGATGAATTATATGATGTAATGGTAAAGCAAACTGGAGCAGAAGTATTAGAGTCTCTGATTTCTGATAAAATTATTGCCTTAGAGATTAAAAAGCATAATGTAGTAATTGATGCAGAATTAATTGAAAAAGAAATGAACGCACTAAAAGAGAATTCTGGTGGGGAAGAAGCACTTAATGAAGCTATGGCATATTATGGATATACTATAGAGGAATTAAGAAACAATATAGTTATGAACTTAAAGTTAAAAAGCCTCTTAGAGCCTAATATGGTAATAACTGAGGATGAAATGCAGGATTATTTCGAAAACTATAAGGATACTTTAGGTCAAGTAGAGGAAGTAAAAGCTAGCCATATATTAGTTGAAACAGAAGAATTAGCAAAGGAAGTTAAAAGTAAACTAGAAAATGGTGAAGATTTTGCTGAATTAGCAAAAGAGTATTCAACAGATGAATCCAATAAGAATAATGGTGGACAATTAGGATTCTTTCCTAGGGGAGGAATGGTAAAAGAATTTGAAGATGCAGCATTTAGTTTAGAAATAAATACAATTAGTGATCCAGTAAAGACCAGTTTTGGATACCACATAATAAAAGTAGAGGAAAAAAAGGAAGCAATTGAAGCAAACTATGAAGAAAGTAAAGATGAAATAAAAGACATTTTGGTAAATAGTCAGTTATCAACTGCATTTGAAAAATGGTATGCTGAAAAAGCCACTGAGTATAAAGTGACAAATTATATTACTGATGCGAAAGGGAAATAATTGTTAATCTTCTTAAAATTAGATGATTAACACATTGTTCTGAGAAAACTGTATTGCTTAAAATTTCAAATTCTCAAGAATTGATTGACTATTCAGCAAAAGTATATATAATATATATATGCTTATTTTTTAAATAGATATAAATAATCTAAGTGAAAGTAATAAACTTTCAAACAATTTGAAAACTTGTTTACAATTGGAACTTAGCAAACAACAGGTATGTGTCTATTTCACTAAGTTTATAGTAAAAAATAGATTGAAATTATCAAAAAAATGTATTAGAATAATAACAAGCTTTATTATGGACAAGTTGTTTTTAGATAAAGCAAAGAAACATAATTTCTAATACATAGAATAATATATTGTACAATATATTATTAGTGTGTAATATAATTTAGTTTTTGAAAGGTAGTATGATTTATCATATTAACTTTTTAAAATAATAATAATTTAAGGGGGAAGAAAAATAATGATGAAGAAAAGTATTATTTTTTTACTAATTCTAACATTAGTATTATCAGCATTTCTAGTTGGTTGTAAACCTAAAGATGATCAACCAGTTGATACACCAGGTACTGGTGATGTTACACCAACAGATGACCCAGCAGATGTAAGCGATGTTCCTACAGAGCCAACTGGTCAAATTACAATTGGTAACACAACTGAGTTATCAGGTGACTGGGTACCATATTGGACAAACAACGCTGCAGACTATGATGTATACAATTTCATTACTGGTCAAGCAACAGTTGATATGACTTTTGAAGGTGAGTACTTAGTTAATGAAACTACTGTAAAGAGCTATGATGTTACAGAAAATGCAGACGGATCAAAAACTTATACTTGGACAATTAATGATGGTCTAGTATATGCTGATGGATCTCCTATAACAGCATTAGACTATGTAACTTCAGTTATGCTTTGGTCATCCAATCAAGTTCAATCAACAGGAGCTAAAGCTAGTTATGGTTATTATTTAACTGGATATGGTGCTTTCAACAAAGGCGAATCAAAGGTATTCTCAGGAGTTAGATTAATTGATGATAAGACTTTCTCAGTTACTATGGCAGCTGAGTACCTACCATATTTCTATGAATTACCAAACGTAAGCGTTGGACCAACTAAATTATCTTTCTGGACTGATGAAACAGTTACAATTAAAGATGATGGAGAAGGTGCATATTTCTCAGATAACTTCACAGCAGAAGCTTATCAAGACAGATGGAACGTAGCTAGATATGAAGCAGCTACATTCCCAGCATCGGGAGCTTACAAATTAGTTTCTTTTGATACATCAGCTGAAATAGCTGTTATGGAAGTAAATGAAAATTACCCTGGTGACTATACAGGAAAAAAACCTTTAGTTAAAACAGTTATCTATAAGAGAGTTACAGCAGAAACTGCTTTAGATGAGTTATCAACTGGCCAAGTAGATATATTATCACAAATGGCAAGTGGAGACGAAATTAATGCTGGTCTTGACCTTGTAGACAAAGGTGGATTTAGCTATACTTCTTATCCACGTGCAGGTTATGGTAAGTTAGTATTCCAATGTGACTTTGGACCAACTCAATTTGTTGAAGTTCGTCAAGCAGTTGCTCACCTATTGGATAGAAATGACTTTGCTAAGGCTTTCACAGGTGGTTTCGGTACAGTAGTTAATGGACCTTATGGTGAATCAATGTGGTTCTACCAAGAAAATAAAGCAACTTTCAATGAAAAATTAAACCCATATCCATATAGCTTAGACTCAGCTGTTAAAGTACTTGAAGAAGGCGGTTGGGTATTAGATGCAAGTGGTAATCCTTACAAAGAAGGAATTCGTCATAAAAAATTAGCTGATGGTACAATAATGCCATTATCAATTGAATGGGCTTCATCAGAAAATAATGCAGTATCAGATTTACTAGTAGTTAAATTACAAGAAAATCCTGATTTAGCAGCAGCTGGTATTGCGATTAATCAAACTGTTATGACATTTACAGAATTATTGAACTACATGTATCGTGATGCTTCAGTAGATGCAAAATATGGGGTTCCAACTTATGGAATGTATAACTTAGCTACAAACTACACTCCAATATATGACCCAACAACTACATTTACAACTGATCCTGAAATGGTTAAAGCTGGTTACAATACTAACTTCTTATTAAACAAAGACTTAGAAAGCAAAGCTAAAGCAATTCCTTTAACTGATCCAAGCGACAGAGCAGGATTCTTAACTAAGTTTGCTGACTATGTAGTATTATGGAATGAATTATTACCAGATCTTCCACTATATTCAAACTTATATCATGATTTCTACAACGAAAAATTAAAAGATTATGCTAAGAATCCTCTAATTCGTATAGATAAAGCTATTCTTTATTCTTACGTAACAGAGTAATAAAAACATAATATAATAAATGCATTAAGAAATAGGGTATGTGAATACCCTATTTCTACATAGAACTAATATGTGATAAAGCAGTAAAATACTATTTTTATTTTTTAAAAACCAGTATAAAAAAACAAATTCTGAATAAGGCAGGTAATAAAATGTTAAAATACACTTCAAAAAGAATTTTATATATGATATTTGTATTTTCAATTATGTCTGTTATTCTGTTTTCCTTATACGATATGATACCTGGAGACCCTGCTAGGGCAGAAGTAGAGACCTTAAAGGAACTACTAAAGCCTGATGAATATCAGCGTGCATATGAGCAAGCTAGAGAGAGACTAGGGTTAAATGATCCAACACATATAAGATATGGGAAATGGGTGAAAGGCTTATTAAAGGGAGATTTAGGAATGTCTGCAGTACATAAACAACCTGTAGCAAAAATCATAGGCACTCCTCTAAAAAACACAATATTTATAAATATATTTGCAGTAATTATAGGTCTTGGTATTACAATACCACTAGGTATATATTGTGCCATAAAGAAAAATTCAACTTTTGATAAAGCAGTACAAGTATTGACAATAGTAGGATATAGTATTCCGGTATTTATCTTTGCATTATTATTTATTTACTTATTTGCTGTTAAATTAGGCTGGTTCCCTGTAAGTGGAATGGCGACACCTAATTTCAAAGGAACTGAATGGCAAGCATTTCTAGACAAGCTAAAGTACTTAGTACTCCCTTTAGGAGTTATGACTATAGGTTCATTGGGTGGAATTACAAGATATGTTCGTGCGGCTATGGCTGATGCATTGACTATGGACTATATAAAAACTGCTAGAGCAAAAGGACTTAAAGAAAAGGTAGTTATATTTTCTCATGCTTGGAGAAATGCCCTTCTTCCAGTTGTTACTCTACTAATTGGTTGGTTTATGAGCATATTCTATGGTTCTTTAATTATTGAAAGAATGTTTGCTTTAAATGGATTAGGTAAATTGCTTATCGACTCCTTAAACAATCAAGATTATCCAGTAGTAATGGCTATACAATTATTTTATATTGTAATTGCCTTAACAGGTAATTTAATCACAGACTTAAGCTATGGAATAGTAGATCCACGAGTTAGAGTTAATAAATAGGAGAGGGAGGAACAGATATGAGTACAAAACAAGTTAATGATAATAAAGACAATAAAAATAAAAGTAGTTTCTTACGCCTTCTCTTAGGAAATCTTTTTGGATCAAGAAAAGAGTTGTCTCTAATGGAAGAGGAGCAAGTACAAAGTCCATTGCGTACAGTTGTTAAAACTTTTAAGAGTAACAAGGTAGCTATGACTGGATTTGTATTATTTATTGTAATACTATTAACAGTTTTAATTGGACCAATTTTTAAGCCTATAGACTTGTCATTTTCTGAAACATCTCAACAAAATATAGCACCTGGATATGACTTAATGGAATATCCTGATGCAATAGTTGGTAAAGTAGCAGATATAGCTGTAGGACCTACATTCTCAGTAGCAACTTCAACAGATGGACAGTTATATATTTGGGGGAAAACAAGGGTCACAGGTGTTGTTGATATAAGAAACTTGCCTAGAGATCAAAACACGAAACAACTAATAGATATGGGCAATCTTGTAAGAGTTGCTGCAGGTTTTGACCATGCAATAGCTTTAAATGATCAAGGGCAGCTATTTGGATGGGGAAATGATCGTCAAAGACAAGCAACAATTCCAATGGAATTAAATAATACAAAAATCAAAGATATTTATGCAGGTTATCAATCTTCTTTAGTGCTTACTGAAGATGGTCGAAGTGTTTACTTTGGTAATACAATGAATAATGATTATAATGAATTCCATCCTTATCAAGGTAAATTGGCTAAAATAGCTGTTACTGCTGATGCTGCAATGGGTCTTACTGTTGATGGTGAAGCTGTTTACTTAGGTGCACAACAAAGTAGTTATTCAAGAATACCTGAAAATATGGGAAAAGTTGTAGATATAGCAGCTACTGCGTCTACAATGGCAGCAGTAAATGAAGATGGACAAGTTTTTGTATGGGGAAATATATCTGTACAAGGCGAAGGAACTGTTCCTGAAACTGATTCTAAGATTGTTAAAATCTATGGTGGTAGATATCATTATACTGCATTAACTGAAAACAATGATGTAGTAGGTTGGGGTGCAGATTATTATAAACAAGCAACTGTTCCTAGTTCAGTGAACTCTGCAGATATTGAAACTATTTATTCTGGATTTTATCAAAACTATGGAATTACAAAAGATGGACAAATACTTACTTGGGGTTTAAAAGGATATTTATTTGGAACTGATGAGTTAGGTAGAGATATTTTTACTAGGCTCTTAAATGGTGGACGTATGTCTATGACCATAGGTGCTGTAGCTGTAATTATTTCTACTACAATAGGTATAGTTGTTGGAGCTTTATCAGGTTTCTTTGGTGGAAAGATAGATTTAGTATTACAAAGACTTTCTGAGGTAGTATCTTCATTACCTTTCTTACCATTTGCAATGATATTATCAGCTTTGATTGGTAACTCAATGGAATCCAATCAGAAAATTGGCTTGATAATGGTCATACTGGGATTACTTTCATGGCCAAGTCTTCAAAGATTAGTTCGTGCTCAAGTACTTTCAGTTAGAGAGCAAGAGTATGTAATAGCTGCTAGAGCACTTGGTGTTAAGGAAATGAATATTGTGTTTAAGCACATCTTGCCAAATGTTATTTCAGTTATTATAGTATCTGCAACTTTGTCTTTTGCATCAAGTATGCTGACTGAATCAAGTTTATCCTATTTAGGATTTGGAGTTCAAGCACCACAACCAACATGGGGAAATATGCTATATGGAGCCAATAATAGTATTGTAATCCAAAACTATTGGTGGAGATGGGTATTTGCTTCTATCGTATTAGGTATATGTGTTATCTGCATTAACTTAGTCGGTGATGGTTTGCGTGATGCAATTGATCCAAAATCTCAAGAACGTTAGGGGGAAGAGTAGATGGCGCTATTAGAAGTTAAAAATTTGCATACATTTTTTGAAACTAAAAGAGGAATAGTTAGAGCAGTAAACGATGTATCCTATTCTGTTGAAGCCGGAAAAACCCTTGGCATAGTAGGGGAAAGCGGAAGCGGCAAGAGTGTTTCAGCAATGAGTATAATTAAATTATTAGATGGTAATGGATATATAGATAGTGGTGAAATAATATTTGATGGAAAAAGTCTTATAGATGTACCTATTAAGGAAATGCCGTCAATAAGAGGAAATGATATTTCTGTAATTTTCCAAGAGCCTATGACATCATTAAATCCTATTTTTACTATAGAAAAGCAAATTGCAGAACCATTTATCATACATCAAAAAATGAGTAAAAAAGAAGCAGCAAAAAAAGTAGTTGACATGTTATCTCTTGTTAAAATACCAAATCCAGAGTCAGTGGCAAAGCAATATCCACATCAACTATCGGGTGGTATGAGACAGCGTGTAATGATAGCTATGGCCTTAGCATGTGTTCCAAAGCTATTAATTGCTGATGAGCCTACTACAGCATTGGACGTTACAATCCAAGCTCAAATACTAAAGCTAATGAATGATTTAAAAGCAGAAATAGGCACATCAATTTTGTTTATAACCCATGACTTAGGTGTTATCAATGAAATGGCAGATGATGTAGCTGTAATGTATTGCGGCCAAGTTGTTGAGAAAGCACCAGTTAAAACTATATTTGGTAAGGATAGCACATATTCTCATCCATATACAGAGGGTTTAATGGTATCAATTCCAAGATTAGATACTCCTACTGGAGTTCGTCTAGAAGCAATACCTGGAGCAGTACCTCATCCATTGAATTTGCCTGTAGGTTGTAAATTTGCGCCTAGATGCAAATATGCAACGGATAAATGCCAGAAAGAAGAGCCAAAATTAGCGGAACTTGAGCCTGGTCACCAAATTCGTTGCTTCTATCCAGTGAAAGGGGTGAGATCCAATGGCTAACAAGAATGATAAAAAAGTGTTGATTCGAATTCAAAACTTGAAACAATATTTCCCAGTGAAAAAAGCCTCTTTTAGAGACAAAGAACAACTATTTGTAAGAGCTAATGATGATATTTCCCTGGAAATTTATGAAGGGGAAACATTAGGATTAGTAGGGGAAAGTGGTTGTGGTAAATCTACATTGGGTCGTACTCTTCTACAATTATATAATCAAACAGATGGACGAACTATGTATTATGGCTGTGATATTGATGAATTAGCGCCAGAATATGTTTTTAATACACTAGATAATCTGGTATCTGAGCGTCGTAAATTAACTGACTTACAGAAAAAAGAAGCAGAAGCACTAAAAGTATTTGAATCATTACCTGAAGGTGATGAGCAATATCATGCTTTAGATAAGCTTCGTGAGGCAGAAAAACAAGCAAGAAAGGCATATCTTGATATAACACAACTGATTGGTGGATTGTTTGTAGCTGATGATCTAGCACCAGTATCAAAAATTCTTTTAAAAGAATATAACACTAGTATAGAGGCTCGTAAACTTAGAAATAAAATTAATGATGAACAGATAAAGATGGAAGGCGAGAAATCTGTACTAGCAGAAAAAGGCAAATCCGAATCAGAAATAAATAATGAAGTACAAAAATATTTAAGTAATATAAAGAATCATGAGAATGAGCTTGCAAAAGTTGAAAAAGAAATGGAAGCTATACAAGTAGATATTGAAAAGTTAAGGGCTAAGTATTCAGATCATCCTGATTTTGCAAAGAATGATAAATACAGAGATAAGGGTATTGATCTTGCAAGGCTAAAGATAGAGGAAATGAGATACTTAAGAAAAGATATGCAGTTAATTTTCCAAGATCCATATTCCTCATTGAACCCAAGATTAACTGTTGGACAAATAATATCTGAAGGCTTATATTCTCATAAAATATTTGCTAAGACTGATAAGAAGGTTCAAGATTATATTCTTCAAACTATGGAAGATTGTGGTCTAGCTCCATACTTTGTTCATCGTTATCCACATCAATTCTCTGGTGGTCAAAGACAACGTATCGGAATCGCTCGTTCTGTTGCTTTAAAACCAAAGTTTATTGTTTGTGACGAGGCAGTATCAGCACTGGATGTATCTATTCAGTCTCAGATCATTAATCTTTTATTGGATTTAAAGGAAAAAGAGAATTTGACTTATATGTTTATTTCTCATGACTTATCTGTAATTAAGTATATTAGTGATAGAGTAGGAGTTATGTATTTAGGAAATATTGTGGAGCTTTCAACAACAGAAGAAATATATGCTCATCCAATGCATCCTTATACTGAAGCACTTTTCTCAGCTATACCGACTACAGATGTTGATGATAAGAAAAAAGCTGTAATACTAGAAGGGGATATACCAAGTCCTATTAAGCCACCATCAGGATGTAAATTCCATACTAGATGTAGATATGCTACAGATATATGTAAGAAAGTAGCTCCAACATTTGAGGAAGCTAGACCAGGACATTTTGTAGCTTGTCATCATAAATTAAATACAGCAGATTAATTATAGAAAGGCATTGATGTAACTATGTTGTTACAAAGAAAAATAGATAGAGCAATGGATTGGCTTAAGGACAAAAACACTCTGAATCAACCAAATGTAGAAGATCCTACAGATGACAATTTTGACTTAGAAAACTTTGATCCTAAGGCAGACTGGTTAAAGAATGAAAGTGAAAATATGATATTGGAGAAGAATGATTTTTTTGCAATTGCTATATCAGCCCTATTAGTGTTTTCACCTATATTTATTATATTAGGGTTTATCATATTTTTAATGCTCTAGAAATAGAATATATAGTACTAAAAGGAAGGTTTAATAACCTTCCTTTTTTAGTAGAATTAACTCAAGAAAAAATGGGTATAACTAGTATAATATAAATAGATTGGGTGATATTATGAAAAATATAGCTGCATTTTTTGATATAGACGGAACTATATTTAGAAATTCTTTGATGATTGAACACTTTCAAAAGCTTATGAAGTATGAAGTCATAGACCCTGTGATCTGGTATACTAAGGTAAAGAAGGTATATCATGAATGGGAAAGTAGATTTGGAGACTTTGAGCAATATTTGGAGATACTGGCAAAGGTATATTTAGATGAGTTAAAAGGTGTAAACAAATCTTATATTGAATTTATTGCTAGTCAAGTAATCAATTTAAATGGTGATATGGTATATAAATATTCTAGAGATCAGATAGAGTGGCATAAAGATCAAGGACATAAGGTTTTCTTTATATCTGGTAGCCCAGATTTTTTGGTTTCTAAAATGGCTGAAAAATATGAAGTTACGGAATATAGGGGGACTATATACAAAGTCGATGAGGAAAACAAGTTTACAGGTGAGATAATAAAGATGTGGGATTCTGAATCTAAGCTTAGAATACTAAATGAGTTAATACAAAAATATAATGTAGATTTAGATAAAAGCTTTGCTTATGGAGACACTACAGGAGATTTATCCATGCTTCGGATGGTAGGAAATCCAGTTGCTATAAACCCTAATAAGCCATTGTTTTTAGCATTAAGAGAGGATAATGATTTGTCTAAAAAGGTTTCTGTCATTGTTGAGAGAAAGAATGTCATCTACAAACTTAACCCCCATATCGAAATATTGTAGATGGGACTATTTGGTAAAATAGTCAAATATTACATGGTGCAATCTCCAATTGTAATTGAATCGTAAAGACTTTTTCAATATAATAGATTATAATTATTGTAAGTGGATATAATTAGAATCAAATATTAAAATAGTTATAGGAGTGATACCATGAAAAAGCTCTTACTTTGGATAGTAATAATCACTGCCGTTTTTTCAGTTGGATGTAGAAAATCCGTATCTATAAAACAAGATAGAGCATTAAGTAATGAAGAAGTATCTATGGCTGAAGTATCATTAATCAGCGATTACTACCCCTTCAAAGAAAATATTGTAATGGATTATGAAGGGATTGGGAATGAGTACGCAGAAAGAAAGACTTTTGTGGAATTTGTTGAAAACAATAGAGCACAAATGAAGATTATGAATCCTGGGACTGTATTTGTAAAGGTATTAGAGTATAAGAATGGAGTATTGACTGAAATATTTTCAGAAGGTGAATTTTATCATATTGAGAACATGATAAATTCTAATTCAAATAAAAGTAGTATAATTTTAAAGGAGCCTTTAGATCTGGGTAATTCTTGGACCACTGAAGAAGGTTATACCAGAGAAATTACAGGTAAAGAAGCAAAAATAGAAACTCCTTCTGGGATATATGATGCATTGGAAGTTACGACAGATTTTGCTAATGGTGCCATACAGATGGATTATTACGCAAAAGGTATAGGTCATGTAGCTACAATCTATAAGGATGATGTTAATGAAATCAAAACTTTATTACAAAATATTGATGATCAGCCTCAAGAAATCAAAATAGAAACATATTACCCAACCTTCAAGGATATTGGTACAGCATTGGTAAACCAGAGTATAGAGTTTAATACAAATGATAATATAGAGTATATTTTAGAGACTTTATTAAAGAATCCACCTTCTGATAAATTAATTCCACCAATTTCAAAGGATACAAGGATAAATAAAATTGATCTTAATAGAAATTCCTGGACTTTAGAAGTAGATTTTTCAGAAGAATTTTTGACAGATATGAATGCAGGTTCAGCATTAGAAGTAGAAATACTAAAGAGTATAGTAAATACCTTGGGTAGATTTTATGATGTTGAGAAGGTATACATTACTGTAGAAGATATGCCTTATGAATCAGGACATTTTAGTATAAACCCTAGTGAATATTTTACGGTGGATATTACAAATATTGAAGAATTCAGTGAGTAAATAAATAAAGGTCCTCTTATAATGAGGACCTTTATTTATTTATTATCTTCTCTTTTGTTTTCTTGCCTATTGTTGTCATTATTTTTGTTATCTTGGTTATTGTCATTTTCTCTTTTTGAATTTTGTTTGTTGTTATTATTTCTCTTATTGTTTTGTTGATCTTTAGCCATTATTTTATTCCCTCCTTTGCCAATAGTTGTACCTACATATATAGTATTACAATTAAATTTTATTTTACTCATAAAAAAATGAAGAAAACTAAAAAAAAATATTTTTTATAATTATACTTATTATAGAAAAAGGGAAAAGCTTATGCTTCTCCCTTTTCCAGCTCCATCAAGAACCTTGATGGCTCCACCAATTTATCTCCAATACTATTCATTGTCAATAGTGATAGATGATATTTTGCCCTAGTCATTCCAACATAAAACAACCTTCTCTCTTCTTCTATCAAATCATACTTTCCTTTTATGGATGATTCAATACTAGATATAGATGGGAAATCTCCATCAACTAAATCAATCATATATACTCTATCAAATTCTAGACCCTTTGCAGAATGAACTGTAGACAAAGTTACCCCACTCTTTTCGTCTCTAGAGTTTCTACATAAATACTCTAGGTGTTTTAGTCTCTTAATCAATTCTTCTAAAGTTTCTGTTTTATTAGCTATAAGCTTTAAATAATATAAAGTTGTTTTTAAAGCATCATAAGTATAGCCAAATTTCATGGAATTCTCTTTAAGATATCTTTCGTATTCTAAGTTATGTTCAATAAAATTAATAGCCTTGGAAGGATGCATCTTGGAAAGTTTTTTAAAATCAACAATTAACTCCCTAATAGTGGATTTATAAAAATTAGATAATCCAGGAAAATCCATTATTCTCTCAAATACAGAAAGATTGTAGTTTAGAGTTTTAGCATAGTTAATTTGCTTCTTAGATATAAATCCTCTTTTTTTATAATAAATATTTTCATATATATTCATGTTGCTAGGATTTTGAGAAAATAACATAAAATTCAATATATCTTGTATCAACCAATGATTAAAGAATCTAACCTTTATATCACGCATATGGAAAGGGATGCTATTTCTTTCAAAAACCTCAATAATTCCAATGGATGAAAGGTTATTTCTATATAATATGCAACAACTAGACAAATCTCTGTTTTTCAAATCATCAACTAAATACTTATATTGTTCATCAATGGAGTTAACTTTTACAACATTTATAGGCTCAATATAAGTATTTTTAGTAGATATATTTTTATTATACCTTAATGTGTTTTTCCTGATAAATTGATTACATACTGATACAATATTTTTAGAGGATCTATAATTTTGTTCCATAAAGAATAGTTTTCCATTAGAATATGTTTTATTAAAATTAAGTAATCCTTTTGGATATGCTCCTCTGAAACCATATATTGATTGATCATCATCAGCTACTATGAACAAATTATTATTAGGACTTGCTAACAATTTTATTATTTCCAGTTGGGCTTTTGATGTGTCTTGTCCTTCATCTACTTGAATATAATCATATTTTCCACGATACTTATCTAATATATATCTGTTATTCGTGAGGATTTGTAATGCTGTAGTCAACATATCATCAAAATCAATTAAATTATTATCTCTTTTATATTTTTCATAAGTAGTATATATAATCTTAAAGTTCTCTATATCAGGCTTATTATCTTTGATGAACTCATCAACAGTTAGCATCATATTTTTAATATATCCAATAGAGTTCAGTAGAGATTCTAATTTTTCTTCAGTAATATATTCGTGATTAATATCTAAATACATCTTTTTAATTAGATTATACTTATTTAACTGATTCTTATCTTCTTCAATTAAAGTATATTTTATTTTATTTATATATGCATATTCTCGTATCAAGGAAAAACAGAAACTATGTATTGTTGAAAAATGAACAGGAATTGAAGCGATATCGGAAAAATTCCTGTTAAATCTTTCTTTCATATCTCTAGCAGAAGCTTTGCTAAAGGTTATGGACAAGATTCTTTCTGGATCAATTTTGTAATTTTGTATAAGGTTTGCAGTCCTATGTATGAGTACTGTTGTCTTTCCAGCACCTGGCACAGCTAGTACTAGAGCTGGCCCTTTAATATGCTGTATTGCTTTTTCTTGTTCTTTACTTAATTTCATCACTACACCTACTTTTAAATTTATCTTCTCTATTTTAACATAAAAACTGATTAGAGTATAATAATATAACCAACAATATATTATACCAAAGCTATCCATTTAAGGGACTGCATAAAATTAACTATTAGATTAGAAACTATTTTTAGTGGTATATATTATAAAAGAATTAATATGGGGGGTTGGTGTTGATGAAAAGCTTTTTAAGAGATAGAAAATCGGATCGTGAGTTTAAGCACAAAAGCATGAGCGGGAATTTGCTAGATGAAATTAGATTATACTTAAACACTTTAGAAAAAGAAGAGGGTAACGGGAATATTAGATTTAAGCTTTATGAGTATGGAGAAAAGCTATATACTTCCTTAGAAGGAATAGGTGGGTATTCCGGTGTTATGATAGAGAGTCCACACTATGTAGCATTAGAAATCATGAACAATCAAGAGAAGAGCATAATTTATAGTGCATATTACATGGAAAAATTAATTACTGAGTTGAATAATAAAGGGATAGATACTTGTTGGGTCAGTATAGAGGATGTAGATAAAAATCTTAAGCTGGAAGTCTTTGGAGATACTGTAGGAGAATTTAATTACTTGTTGGCCATAGGATATGGAAAGTCAAAAAATCCTTTTTTAAATGAACCCTTTAGCGAGAGAGTCGGCGTAGATGAACTAGTATATAATAATGAAATTGGAAACCCAATAAATATAGAGGATTTAGAGAATAGAGGATTAGGCGATTTATTCTACCATATAAGATTTGCTCCTTCTGCCCTAAATAAACAACCTTGGAGATTTATACTTCAAAAGGATAGTGTAGTCTTGCTACTGAAATATAATAAAGAAGAAGTACCTAATTTAATGGATGCAGGTATAATTATGTATTATTTCGAATCCTTAGCAGAAGCCGTAGGACTTAGTAACAAATGGACTCTAATTGATGGAATATTTACAGACGGAGAATATAACTATAAATATATAGCTGAATATAAATTATAAATATATAGCATTAAGGTAGAGGAATAAGATTTCCTCTATTTTTTTTTCTATGAAATGTGGTAAACTATATATAGTATAATTTGAAGAGGTGTTTTTTATTGGGAAAGCAAATAAAAGATAATGATAGACAATATAATTATGTACTACTAGCAGAGAACTCTTACCTAAATGAGGAGAAAAAAAAAGCTATTGATTTTTATCAAAAGGCCTTAGAGTTTAGGGGAAATATAGAAGATACTATTGCAATTTTATTTAATATTGCTCAAATATATGATGAAACAGACGAATCTCTGTATGCATTGTGCACATATGAAAAAATAGTGGAAATTGACCCAGAGGAAGCAGGTGCCTACTATGGAATGGCTATGATCTATGAGAAAATAGGAGATAAAAATCAAGCCTTGAAATATTATCATAAAGCAATAGAGATAGACCCATACTATGATAGAGCTTATTATTATGCAGCAAATATATTTGATGAAAATGGGGATAGAGATAAAGCAATAGAGTATTATGAGAAAGTAATTGAAATAGTACCTGATGATTATCGGGCACATAATAATATAGGTTCTATATATGAAGAAATAGGAGAATATCATAAGGCCTATGAAATGGTAGAGAAAAGCTTAGAGATTGAACCAAATTATTACAAAGCTTTATTTAATATGGGTGTTATTTATAAAATGTTAAAAAATGATGAGAAGGCGATAGAATACTATTATAAATCTATAGAGAGTAATCCAGGGTATTGGTACTCATACTTAAATATTTCAGCAATCTATATAGAGCAAGATAAGCTCCATGATGCTATAGATTTGCTAACAGATGGAATTAACCATTGTCCTAGTGCTCATGACCTCTATTATAATAGGGCCTGTTGTTATTCAAAGATAGGAAATAAAAAAGATGCTATTAAAGATACGAGAAAAGCAATAATTTTACTTCCTAGTATAATAGAATATATAAAGGTTGATAAAGATTTTGTGAACCTATATGATGATATGGAGTTTATTGAAATGATGAAACAGGTAAAAAACAATATGTCTGTAGAAAGGGAGATTAAATGATTATATTAAAAACAGAACAAGAAATTCAAAAGATGAAAGAAGCCGGAGAACTTCTAGCCAATGTACACAAAGAAATAGCTAAGATAATAAAACCTGGAATAACTACTATGGAAATAGATGAATTTGTAGAGGATTATTTAAAGAAAAACAATGCTATTCCAGAACAAAAAGGATATCATGGATATCCATATGCAATTTGTGCATCTATAAATGATGAAATATGCCACGGTTTCCCAAGGAAAGAACCCTTAAAAGAAGGAGACATAGTGGCTATTGATATGGTAGTTAATTTGGATGGATGGTTAGCAGACTCTGCATGGTCCTATGCAGTAGGCAATGTATCAGAGGAGGCAAATCAGTTATTAGAAGTTACCAAAGAAGCTCTTTATAAAGGTATTGAGCAGGCTGTAGTAGGGAATAGAATAGGAGATATTGGTCATGCTATCCAGTCCTTTGTAGAATCCTATGGATATTCAGTAGTTAAAGATTTTGTTGGTCATGGAATAGGTAAGAAGATGCATGAAGATCCTCAAGTACCACACTACGGAATAAAAGGTCGAGGTCAAAGACTTGTAGAAGGTATGGTACTTACAATAGAACCAATGATAAATATGGGAACATATAGAATGAAAATGGATGATAATGAATGGACAGCAAGAACAGTAGATGGAAAGCTATCAGCCCAATATGAGCATACATTGGCTATTACAAAGGAAGGACCAATTATTTTAACAAACCAAGATTAATGCTTAAAGGGGTAAGTTTTGAGGGAAAGGATAGGTGTAAATATGAAAGAGAAAAATCCAGTTCAAAAATTAAGTAAGAAGTACACTATCAAAGAGGAAATTGCAAATGGAGTCACCCATGGCTTGGGAGTACTATTTGGAATAGTGTCTCTAGTGGTACTGCTAATACTCTCAATAAACAAAGGGGATAATATATCGATTGTTGCTTTTAGTATATATGGAGCATGCTTGATTATGATGTATCTCTCATCTACTTTATATCATAGTATCACTAATGAAAGGGCAAAACAGGTACTTAGAGTATTTGATCACTCATCAATATTTCTATTTATAGCAGGAACTTATACTCCAATAGCTCTGCTTACTATGACAGGAGCATTAAGAATTGGTATATTAGTTGCAGTTTGGTCAATAGCCATATTTGGAGTGTTGTTTAAAATATTTACCTTTGGAAAATTTGATAGATTTAAAGTATTATCACTTATTTTGTATATAGCTATGGGATGGATAGCAGTATTCACTGTAAAGCCTATTATTAGAATGGCTTCACTAGGATTCTTTATGTGGATATTAGGAGGAGGACTTTTATATACATTGGGAACTATATTCTATAGTAATAAAAGGATTCCTTATAATCATGCAATATGGCATTTATTTGTTTTAGCTGCATCTGTACTCCATTTTGTAGGTATAGTAGTTTATCTAGTATAACACGGGGGCCTCTGTGTTATGGGTGACCGTAGCCAAGAATCTTGTTGTTTCAGGGGGAATAAAAATCTATGATAAGAGTTCTTATAGTAGATGATCAAAACTTAATAAGAGAAGGCCTTACTATGATGCTAAGTCTTTATGATAGTATACTATTAGTTGATGAAGCTAATAATGGTCAAGAAGCTATAGAGATATTAGAAACTAAAGAAGTAGATCTTATATTGATGGATATAAGAATGCCTATAATGAATGGTGTAGAAGCCACAAAGATTATAAAAGAAAAATATCCTGACATAAAAGTTCTAATATTAACTACTTTCAATGAGGATGAATATATATTTGAAGGATTAAGAAACGGTGCTGATGGTTATTTGCTTAAGGATATATCTTCAGAAGAGTTAGTTAGATCCATAGAAACAGTGTATAAAGGCAATGTACTCTTGCAACCTGATGTAGCTAAGAAAATGATCTGCTCTATGGATAGAAAACCTACTAAAGAAGATCATATAAATAGAGATATATTTAAAGAATTAACTAAGAAAGAATATGAAATAGCCATATTAATTGGAGAAGGAAAATCTAACAAAGAAATATCAAATTTTTTGTTCATAGCAGAAGGAACTGTTAAAAATCATATAACTAAAATATTAGATAAGCTAGATTTAAGAGATAGAACTCAATTGATTATACTCATTAAAGATCTAGAAAAAAGCCGTGATTATTAATCACGGCTTTTTACATTACCTTAGTCATAGAAATTCGTGACCATTATAGTGACCTTGTGAAGTTTTTTTATCTTGCATATTTTTGTATACTTAATATAAGAATGTATTAGGAGGTAATGCCATGAAAGAGCTAAGAAAAACTATCTATTTTATATCCTTTCCATTATCATTTATTGGATTTATATTTCCAATTTATGCTTCATCTCTTGGAGCAAATGTAATGCAGATAGGATATCTTTATTCTATGTTTTCAATAATCAGTATAGCTATCAGACCTATAGTAGGTAACTTAATAGATAAGAGAGGAAGAAGAACAGGAATTTTAATAGGGGTTATACTATATTCAATAGTTAATGTATTTTTTTTACTAGCCCAGGACTTTAAATATCTACTAATAGGAAGAATAATCCAATCCTTAGGAGCCTCTTTTTTATGGATAAGTGTAGACACATTTATTGCTGATATTAGTGATAAAAGCAATAGGGCTACTAATTTCGGAGAACTGGATCAAACCATGGCTAAAGGAGGGTGGATAGGTAGTATTATAGGCTTCACTATATTGTTTAATAACTTATCTGACGATCCATTTCAATTAATATTTACCATCTTTATATTGACTAGTTTAGTATCTGTTTATTATACAATTAGAAATGTTCCAGAGACTATTGACCTAAAAAAGGAATATGAAGAAGGTAATATTAAAGATAAGAAAGGTTTGAAATATTTCCTTATAATAGTTTGTGGTATATCTTTGATAAGTAACCTAACAGCACCAATATATCTTCTATATTTGCAAGACAATATTACCACTGAGCTCAATTTAATAACCTTTTTATTTATTCCAGCATCTATTCTAGCCCTTTTTCTGCCAAAGATATTTGGTAAATTCTCTGATAGATATGGTAGAGAAAAGATAGTTATGGCTGGTATGTTTGTTAATGCTGTACTACAAATATTTATACCATTTAATAAAGGCTACTATAGCTTTATGATTCTATATACTTTGATTTCCCTTGTGGGAATGTTCTATGGTCCTGCATTTTCTTCATTAATTATTGACTTTGTAGGAGAAGATAAAAGAGGTAGATCATATGGCTTATACAGCTTTGCCAGTGGAATAGGGGCAGCCATAGGGGTTGTTGTTGGCTCTTATATATATGAGAATATAGGTAATGATATCGTATTCTATATGAAAGGTGTACTTTTACTTGTAATGACTTTATTAGTTTGTTATATTTATATTAAGAAAATAATCAATAAGAATGGAGCACTTTATCGTCCGATCAAATAGTGGGGTGAGATGTATGAACAAGCTTTGGAAATATAATAATTATTTGTATATCGCATCCCGTATTTTAATAGGGATAGATGTTATTTATCGATGTAAAAATGATACTAAAAATCTCTTAACTTACTTTGGCATATTTTTATTTATTGTGATTAATGATCATCTAAGAATGAATTTATTTTATAAAGATGAAAAAAAATACTTTATATCAATATTTGTTACCATGATAGTTAGTAGCCTCTTGATCTACAATCTAGGGGGATATTCCAGCATATTAATGTATATAATCATATACGAGTTGATTATCTTTACAGAGGGAAGGACTTCGAGATTATTAACAGGGATAGAAATATTATTGGTCTTTTTTATCGCAATCTTTGAATATGTTCCTGTTGAGGAATTAGGAAGCTATTTATTTTGGAAAGACAATATCCTAGATATTCTCATGTCTATAGTTACATTGTTATTCTATGCTTTTATGCTTTTTTCATATAAAACTCTAAGAAAAGAAAAAAGGGAAGTAGATAGGTTAAATAAAGAATTAGAATTATCCTATGATAAACTAAAGGAGCAATCGGAGAAAATAGAAGAGTTGATTATTACAAAAGAAAGAAACAGAGTAGCTGGAGAAATCCATGACAATCTAGGACATAGTCTGATAGCTTTAAATATGAATCTAGATGTAGCAGAGAAGATAATAGATAAGGATGTTGTAAAGGCTAAAGAGAGGATTAGCAAATCCCAAATCCTAACAAAGGAAAGCATGGAAAGTCTAAGAAAAGCGGTGTATGCTTTAAAAGAAGAAAAACATACTACTTTAAGGAGTTCCTTAGAAGAGATAGTTGCAAACATAGAAAGCTCAGGGAACACTAAGATCAATTTAAATATAGATGAAGGTGTAGAGGAATTATTACCTAAGTGCAAAGATATTATATATTCTTCTATAAAAGAGGGACTGACCAACAGTATAAAACATGGGAAAGCAGATAAGATAAATATTGATGTAATCTTAGAAGGAGATAAATCTAGAGTAATCATAAAAGATAATGGATTAGGTTGTAATAGATTAGTTAAGGGAAATGGATTGCTAGGGATAGAAGAAAAGATAAGTAAATTTGGAGGAAGAGTAAACTATAGTGATGAGAAAGATAAAGGATTTGAAATAGAATTATTATTTGATAATAAAAACTCCTATGTTACAAGTTTGTGACATAGGAGTTTTGTATTGACTTCTCTAGACTACTTTGATAAAATCATTTTCATGTCTTAAAAATTGAGAGGGGGGATTAATTTGCTTATTGTAGCTAATGAATTATCAAAGTCCTATAAGATACCCAAGAGGATGCCAGGCATAGTAGGTGGGCTAAAGAGCATAGTACATAAAGAATTTACAGAAATAATAGCCTTAGACAAAGTATCTTTTAATATAGGAGAGGGAGAATTGGTAGGATATATTGGACCTAATGGTGCTGGTAAATCTACTACGATAAAAATACTATCTGCTATACTAACACCTGATTCAGGTGAATGTACAGTCCTAGGTAAGATTCCTTATAAGGATAGGATCAACTATGTAAGGGATATAGGAGTAGTATTTGGGCAGAGAACTCAACTATGGTGGGACTTGCCTGTAATAGATTCATTTGATTTATTGAAAGATATTTACAAGATTCCTTTGGTAGATTATGTAGAGATTAAAAAGGAGCTTATAGAATGGTTAAACCTAGGAAGTTTTATCAATACTCCCGTAAGGCAGTTAAGTCTAGGTCAGAAAATGAGATGTGAATTAGCAGCATCACTTCTACATTCTCCCAAGGTGCTTTTTCTTGATGAGCCTACCATAGGGCTAGACGCTGTTTCAAAATTGGCTGTACGAGAATTTATTAAGAAATTAAACAAGGAAAGAGGAGTTACGGTCATACTTACAACCCATGATATGGATGATATTGAGAGCCTATGTAGCAGGGTAATGGTAATAGGAAAGGGTCAAATTCTTTCTGATGGATCTTTGCAATCCCTTAGAAACACTGTATCTAAAGATAGAAGATTGATTATAGATTTTGATGAAGGAGTAAATGGTTTCTCCATAGAAGGGGTAACACATATCAGTCAAGAAGAAAACAGACTTATACTTGATTTCAATCCAGAGATAATAACTCCTGCAGATTTAATAACATTTTTATCCTCCAACTATAATATAACAGATATCCTAATAGAAAATCCTCCAATAGAAGAAATAATCGCCAAAATATATGGGGAGCTGAAAATATGAAGGCCTTCATATCCATTATAAAAATCAGATTTAATTTATTATTACAATATAGAACAGCGGCCTATGCAGGTATGGTAACACAATTTTTCTTTGGAATGGTTATGGTTATGGTGCTCCATGGATTTTATAGTTCAAGTTCCACCAGCCTTATGCCAATTAGTTACAGCTCTGCAATTACTTACATTTGGCTAGGTCAAGGAATGCTTGCTATGCTACCTTGGAATGGAGATGCTGAAGTCCAAAATCTAATTAGAACGGGAAATGTCAGTTATGAACTCATTAGACCAATGAATCTATATAATTATTGGTTTGCTAGAGCTTTTGCTTTAAGAACAGCCCCAACCTTACTTAAGTCTATACCCCTATTTCTTGTAGCATTATTATTGCCAAGAGAATATGGTATGAGCCTTCCACCTAATATATTAGCTTTCCTAGGCTGGATTATAACTAGCTTTGGAGCCCTTTTGATTTCTTGCACCATAACTAATATAATCAATATGACAACCTTATATTCTTTATCAGGAGATGGAATACAGAGGCTATTATCAACCATAGTTACCCTATGTTCGGGTATGATAGTACCCTTGCCATTGTTTCCTGATAATCTGAGAAGTATATTAAACTTATTACCCTTTGGTGGATTAGTAGATATTCCAGCTAGGTTTTTCACAGGGGAGATTCCATTCAATCAATTAATAGAGTATTTCATATTTCAATGTGTTTGGGCAATTTTACTCTATATCTTGGGTCAATGGATTTTAAATAGAAAAATAAAAGATTTAATAGTACAAGGAGGCTAAAACCATGGATAGTATAAAACTATATTTAAAATATATTAAATTTAGTATAGAATCTCAACTCCAGTACAAGGCTTCCTTCATTATGATGTCTATTGGTCACTTTTTAATAACCTTTATTGAATTTCTTGGCATATGGGTATTATTCCAAAGGTTTGGGGATATTAAAGGGTTTACCTTTGAGGAAGCTGCATTATTCTATGGTATAGTTCATATAGCTTTTTCTATTACAGAAGGATGGACAAGGGGATTTGATATTTTTCCTAGATTAGTTAGAACAGGAGATTTTGATAGAATACTTCTTAGACCAAGGACCACAGTATTACAAATATTAGGTCATGACTTTCAAATAATGCGAATAGGTAGGCTTGCTCAAGGACTAGTAGTACTAATATGGGCTATTGTAAAACTAAATATAGAATGGAACTTTGGAAAAAGTATACTATTAATAGGTTCAATTATCGGAGGAAACTTTCTATTCTCAGGTTTTATAGTAATTCAAGCAACTATATCATTTTGGTCAGTACAGAGCTTGGAAATAGTGAATTCCTTTACCTATGGTGGAGTACAGGCAGCACAATATCCAATATCTATTTACAAACCTTGGTTTAGAAAAATACTTATATATATAATACCACTAGCTACAGTTAATTATTTTCCTGCTATGAGTATATTGGGTAAAGTTGACTCATTAGGATATCCTTCATGGATGGGATGGGCTTCTCCCTTCTTCGGCCTTGGATTTTTCTTATTCTCCTTATCCCTATGGAAAATAGGAGTAAGACACTATACCTCAACAGGCAGCTAATAAGTTTAAAATTTGGTGCCAGGCACCAAATTTTAAACTTATTGTAGTTGAATAATATACCTTTTTACTGTAGAATTGTTTAGGGATACAAACATAATACTATATGAACTAGCTAAAGGAGACATCTATGAAAAATAATATAAACTTAACTCAGGGAAATATCTCTAGCACACTTACAAAACTTGCTTTGCCTATAATGGGTACATCTTTTGTACAGATGGCATATAATTTAACAGATATGATGTGGCTAGGTAGACTTAGCACCAAGGCTGTAGCAGGGGCAGGCACTGCAGGATTTTTTATGTGGTTTGGTATGTCTCTTGTATTGATTTCTCAAATAGGAGTAAGCGTTGGAGTATCACAAGCCTATGGAAGAGGGGATATGGATGATGCAAGGGAATATATTTCTAATGGTATTAAATTAGATATTTTTATTGGGATTTTATATTCATTGGCACTAGTAGTATTTAGCCATCAAGCAATTGGATTTTTTAAATTAGGGGATCCAGAGACTATTCAATTGGCAGTAGATTATTTGATAATAGTGGCATGTGGATTTATATTTCATTTTATTAATCCTATATATTCTGCCATTTTTAATGCGTCGGGGAATAGTATTACACCATTCGTTATAAATTCCATAGGATTAGTTGCAAACATAGTATTAGATCCTGTACTAATTTTTGGTTTTGGCTTTATACCAGCGATGGGGATAAAAGGTGCAGCCTTAGCTACTGTAATGGCTCAGATCATAGTTACATTGATTTACATAATTGTGTCAAGAAAAAATAAAGTATTGTTTTCTCATTTACATTTGTTTAGCTTACCAAAGAAAAGTTATCTAAAAAGGATAATTAAATTAGGATTTCCAGCATTTTTACAATCTGGAACCCATGCATCAATATCAATGATACTAACGAAGATATTGGCACAATGGGGGCCAATACCAGTAGCTGTATCATCTATAGGTTCCCAAATAGAATCGATATCTTGGATGACAGCGGAAGGATTTTCTACTGCAATATCTGCCTTTGTAGGTCAGAACTATGGAGCTAAAAACTATGATAGGGTAAAAGAAGGATATTATAAAGGTCTTAGAATAGTTGGTGCAATAGGTATATTTGCATCTGCTTTACTTATCTTTGCAGGAGAACCTTTATTTAAGTTATTTACTCCGGAGGATGAGATAGCTATTGCACAAGGAGTAAAATATTTGAGAATACTAGGTTTTTCCCAATTTTTTATAACTATTGAAATAGCATCTGCAGGAGCATTTAATGGTATAGGAAGGACACAAATACCAGCAGCAACAGGGATTGTACTAAATGCTTTAAGAATTCCAGGAGCTTTACTTTTATCTGCTACTGTATTAGGAATGACTGGAGTATGGTGGAGTATGAGCATCAGTACCATATTTAAAGGAATCATATTGACTAGCCTTTTTATATATGCTATGAAAAAGGGCTTACATAAAAAATAAGTTTAAAATTTGGTGCCAGGCACCAAATTTTAAACTTATTGTAGGCTATTTACTTTTCTGGCAGCTACTACATCTACGCCTGTGTCTAATATATTTGCAATAATTATTTGATCCTTTTCCACAGGAGCTGTGACTTCAGTTATTTGAATAATCTTCATACACTCATCAACTAAATTCTCTGGGATTATTCCATTGGTTTTAACTGGTAGTCTACCCATAGGACCATTTTTAAGCAATACTCTTGAGGTAAGCACCCTAGAAGGCTGTGTTACTTCTTGGATAGCATAGTCTCTTCCTCTATTGCATCTATTCCCTTCAACTGAATATTGAGATGCTTTAGTTTTATCTTCAATTACCCTCAAGTCACATCCCACAGGGCAAACCTTGCATTTTTTATTTATTGTATTCATTGATCTACCTCCATCTAAAATTATAACACAAATATAAAAATACTCCACTGAAATGGTAGCAATAGTGAGTTATTGGGGTATAATAATCAAAGGAAGAATTTTACATATTTATTTATTGAGGGGTTTTCTATATGATATCTACATTTGAAGTAATAGCAAGGCTTATATTATCTGCCATAATGGGTGGGTTGATAGGTACTGAGAGAGAAGTAAATAATAGGCCAGCTGGACTTAGGACCCATGTATTAGTTACATTAGGGTCAGCATTAATAATGCTCGTTTCTATTGATGGATTTTCTAATCTCGGAAATGGAAGTGCAGATCCTTCAAGACTAGCAGCTCAGGTAGTTAGTGGAATAGGCTTTCTTGGAGCGGGAACAATAATGAGAACTGGTAACAATATTAAAGGTTTAACTACAGCTGCATCCTTGTGGGTTAGTGCTGGTATAGGCCTTGCAATTGGTGCAGGATATTATTTAGGGGCAATAATAACAGCAGCTATTGTTCTAATTACATTAATGAGTTTGGGCAGCTTTGAAAAAAGAATGTTAAGCAAAAAATTTAGAACCATAGAAGTTATTGGTACAAACAGACCAGGACTTATTGGTCATTTAGGAACTTTATTCGGTAAATATTATGTTTCCATCAAAGATATATCTATATTAGATAACGAATATCAATCTGGTGAAGATGATGGGATTATGAAAGTAAGATTCTTAGTTAAATTACCTGGTAGCTTTAGTATTAGTAATTTTTATAGGGAAATTTATCAGATACATGGTGTAATTAGCGTTGTTTTCGAAGGTGAAAAGATACCACCTAATAATATTAAAGATTCTTTTTTTATTGATGATAAGGATAAAAACTAATAACTACAAATATAGTATAAAGACAACAGATTATGTACAAACTCTCTAGAATATGGTATTCTATTTAAAGTATAAAGTTGTGAGGAGAGAAAAAATGAATAAGAGAAGTATTAAGATTTTAGTATTATTACTTATTGCATTAGTGCTTTTAGTAGCAGGAGGCTGCACAAAAGATGTAGGAGATGTTAAAAAAGATGTACAAAATAATAATGAACAGACTGAAGGAGGAAATGATATGGGATTAGAACAGTTAAAGCAACCTCAAGTAGGAGAAGAAGTAGCAATCATTACCACAAACCATGGAGATATTAAAGTGAGATTTTTCCCTGAAGTAGCACCTAAGGCAGTAGAGAATTTTAAAACTCATGCTAAGGATGGATATTATAACGGAGTTACTTTTCATAGAGTAATGAATGAATTTATGATTCAAGGTGGAGACCCAGAGGGTAGTGGTAGAGGTGGAGAAAGTATTTGGGGAGCACCTTTTGAGGATGAATTCGATTTAAACTATCACAATTTTAGAGGCTCTTTATCAATGGCAAATGCTGGACCTGGGACTAATGGAAGTCAATTTTTTATAGTTCAAAAAACATCTGTTGATAAATCTATGTTGGATGATATGGCAAAAGCTGGGGAAGGTTCAGGTTTTTCAGAAGAAGTAATAAAGGCATATGAAGAATTAGGCGGAACACCATGGCTAGATTTTAGACATACTGTATTTGGTCAAGTGTATGAAGGAATGGATATAGTAGATAAAATCGCATCTGTAAAAGTTGGTATGAATGACAAACCAACAGAAGCAGTTATAATGGAAAAAGTAGAAATAGTAGAATACAAATAACAATAAGTTTACTTTTTGGTGCCAGGCACCAAAAAGTAAACTTATTTTTTACCATCTTGTAAATTTGTCTTCTAATATAGCGATAACCTTATACATTAAGGCTGATATTATGGCTAATATAAACACACTCATCATTACAATGTCTAGTTTAAATACTTGACCCCCATAGACTATTAGATAACCTATACCAGCTTTTGAGACTAAAAATTCTCCTACAATTACACCTACCCAGGATAATCCAATATTAATTTTCAAGGTACTAATTAAAGTAGGGATAGAAGATGGAAGTACTACCTTTTGAAATATCTGCAATTTAGTAGCCCCAAAGGTATTTAACAACCTAATCTTATCTTCATCTACAGCTGTAAAACTAGCAAACATATTCATTATAGTTACAACTATAGAAATTGTAATAGCAGTGACTATAATTCCTGTAAAACCTGCTCCTACCCAAATAATAATAATTGGAGCTAAGGCTGTTTTAGGAAGACTGTTTAGCATAACTAGGTATGGATCTAATACTTTTGCCCAAAAATCTGACCACCATAGTCCAATGGCAACAATCATACCTAATAAAGTTCCTCCTAAAAATCCTACCACCGTTTCAAATACTGAAACACTGACATGATGAAAGATGTCTCCTTGCTTTATATATTTAACAAATAAACTCCAGATACTTGATGGATTACTAGTTAGAAAAGTATCTATCCAATTAAAATGAGCAGCTATTTCCCAAAGGGAAAGACTTAAAATCAGAATGCTTATTTGAGTTAGTACTATATTTCTGCTTTTTCTTTTTATATTAATTAAATACTTCTCATGCTCTTTAGAATTTAAATTCTTAGACATGTACATCCAGCTCCTTCCATATTTTATTGAAATAATATCGGAATTCAGGAGCTTCTCTGCATTTTAAAGGAGATCTTTTTCCATCAGGACAGCTTAGTTTAATGTCTATAATTTCTTTTATAGCAGCAGGTCTATTAGAAAGTATAATAACTCGGTCTGATAAGCTAATGGCTTCAGCAATATCATGAGTGACCAATAGACCAGTCTTCCTTTCTTCTCTTAGTATAATCCCGATCTCATCAGCTATGGCAAGCCTTGTTTGATAATCTAGAGCGGAGAAAGGTTCATCCAATAGAAGCAAATCAGGTTCTAATAAAAGAGTTCTAATAAGGGCAACTCTTTGCCTCATTCCTCCAGATAATTGACTTGGATAAGAGTAAATAAAATCACCTAAGCCATAATTTCCTAGCATTTCTTTAGCAGTTATATAATCCTCAGGACTTAACTTTCCTTGAATTTCCAATCCTAGTACTACATTCTGTAGTATATTTCGCCACTCTAATAGCTGATCTTTCTGGAACATATATCCAATATTTCTACTGGACCTACTTACTTTTTTACCATTTATCTGTACACTTCCATTACTTGGTTCAATAAGACCAGCAACTATTGAAAGTAAGGTAGATTTTCCACATCCACTTGGTCCAACTATACCTACAATTTCGCCCTCATATATATCTAAATTTATGTTTTTAATGGCTTGAGTTTCCCCTTCTAAACTGTGATAAGTCATTCCTATATTATGAATTTCAACTACAATTTTTTCATCCATATGATACCTCCCCGAAATATATATAGTACTCTATTGTATTCGAAAATAAAGTAATGTGTGAAATTACTAAAAATAATAATTTTGTCGAAAATGATAAAAGATGGTATAATGTTTTCAGTAATAATCTAAAGGGAGGAATTAATTTGCATCAATATAAAGGAAAATTAATCATACATACAGGATCTATGTTTTCTGGAAAAACTTCTAGTTTAGAAAAGGATGTTAAAAGGTTTAATATAGCAGGCTATAAAACTATTGCTTTCAAGCCATCTGTTGACACTAGATATACTAATTCAGAGATTAGAACCCATGACAATACTTGTTTAAATGCTGTATTGGTTAGTGATATAAGAGAGATTAATGAATATTGCAAAGAGTATAAGCCAAATGTAATAGCTATAGATGAAGTTCAATTCTTAGGGGGGAAAATAGAAGATATTGTAGAAGCAATCAATGGATTTTTAGAGAAAGATGTAACTGTTATATTAGCAGGTTTAGATATTGACTTTTCAGGGCAAGCCTTTGAAATAGTAAAGGAGTTAATGCCTATTGCAGATTACCTGTATAAGCATCATGCAGTATGTGTAAAATGTGGGACAGATGGATGGGTTAGCCATAGAAAAACTCTGGACCAAGAAAGAATAGTAATTGGTGCTTTAAAAGAATATGAGCCTCTGTGTAGAAAATGTTTCTTAGAAGAGAAAAACAGTTAGAAAGGACATGAAAATGGAAAGATACATAAGATTCGAGCCTTCAAAGGAGCCATTGAATGAAGGATATATCAAGGATAATTTTTACTTATTCAATAAAGATAAACTATTAGTAGAAGTAAAAAATGAGAAATATATTGTTCCTAATAGAAAAGGGATAGAATCTTTAAATATACAGATAGCACATATCCAATGCTTAGGTTCTTATGATGGAGTAAATTGCTATTGTGGGCAAATTGAAGAGCTTACGGATGATAATTATGTATTTATTGATTTAAGGACTTATTCTAGACAAATAGACCATAGTGATTTTTTAGTAGCAGCTAAGGCCATATTATTACTAAATCATGTAAGAGAAAACCAAAGATGTGGCGTATGTGGATCCCAGATGATTATGAAATCTAGTGGCAATGATAGGGCAATGATCTGTGCAAATTGCGATAATATGGTTTGGCCAAAGACAGCACCTGCAATCATTGTAGCAGTAACAAAAGGAGATAAACTACTACTAGCCCATAATAAAATGTTTCCTGAAGGAATGTATTCTGTAGTAGCAGGATTTGTAGAGATGGGAGAAACCTTTGAACAGTGTGTTAAGAGGGAAGTTTACGAAGAAATAGGTATAAAGATACAAAATATAAAGTATTTTGGTTCACAACCTTGGCCCTTCCCAAATTCTATGATGATAGGCTTTACTGCAGAACATTTAGATGGTGAAATTCAAGTAGATAATGATGAAATAGTAGACGCCAAGTGGTTCACAAAAGAAGAAATTCCAAGTTTATATAGAAAATCAATTAGTATAAGCTCAGAGTTAATAGAATGGTTTTTGAATAGGTAAAGCTAGGAGATGTAATAAAATATGAAATATGTAACTAGTGATATTCATGGAAGATTAGATAGATTAAAGAAACTTATAGATGAAATAGGGCTTAATGAAAATGATACCCTTTATATTATTGGGGATTTAGTTGATAGGGGGAGTGAGCCTATTGAAACTATAGAGTTCGTCATGGATCATCCGCAAATAGAAGTTATTATGGGGAATCATGATGAAATGTTTCTTCAATCTTTGAAATATGAGGATGAAGTTCAAATTGAAAGATGGGGCAGAAATGGATGTTCACCAACAATAGATGGGTTTTTTAATAGGACAGTAGAAGAGCAGGATAAAATTTTAGATTATATAAGTGAATTACCATATTTTAAAATAATAGATGGTAAGTACTTATTAGTGCATGCAGGATTTGAACCCCTTAGATTATTTGCTGATATGGAAAATATGTCTCTAGAAGAAGCTTTGATGGAGCAAAAGCATAGATTAGTCTGGGTAAGAGATGATTTTATTAAAAATAAGGCCTTGGATAATCTGATAACTATATTTGGTCATTCCCCTAGGAAATATATAGATAAATGTTTTGATAGGGGATCATTATTACCATATGAAATTTGGTTTGATGATATTTACAATGATAAGATAGGCGTTGATACAGGAAACTGCTATGAAAATGGCAGAATGGCTTGTTTGAGACTTGATGATTATAAGGTATTTTATATTGAATAAAAATAGGTGGGATTTTATTTATCATTAAAAAGACATGGAGCTCAGTCTTTCAGCTCCATGTCTTTAAATTTCATCTAATAAAACTCAACATCCCCTGATGAAGTACTGATGTCGATGGACTTTTCTCCACTACCTATTGTGGCTCTAAATCTACCTTTTTCATTTTCTTCTATTTTCATGTCTATATTTGATTTATATCTGCCAGAGGAGCTAGAACCTTTTATACTATAGTTGGCTTCACCTTTAAACTTGAAAGAAACATCACCTGAAGTAGTAGATACTACAATATCTCCGCTGGTTCTTTTATTATTAAAAGAAACTCTTCCAGAACTAGTATTAATACGAAGTTCTCCTATACAATCTTCCAAGGATACATTTCCAGAGGATGCAGTGATAACCATTTGGTTAGCTTCCACATTTTCTAACTCTTGATTACCGGAGCTAGATTTAGCTTTAATTTCACCAATTGAATCACTTAATTGAATATCTCCTGAAGAAGTATCTATATCTAGTTTTTTACCATCTAGATTTTCTAAATTTAAGCTACCAGAACTAGCCGAAATATTAAAATCTTTTCCGATTAAATCTTTCATATAAATATCTCCAGAAGAATTGGAGGCATTAAAATCACCATTGAATGATTTAGGTACAAATATTTCTAGGACTACATCTGATTCTTCAATTGAATAGCTGTTAGAATTTGATTCCAGCTTGATATTTAGAGTATTAGATCTTTTATCAACTTCTAAGCTAGGCACTACATTAGTCTTCATCTTACCATAATAATGAATACGAACATTATCTCTATCCGCAGAAGTAACCTTAACATCTATGAAAGAAGATGATATAGTTATATTGCTTATTCCAGCTACTTCAGCAAATTTTTCTTCATCAATTGTTTCCCACTTTAAGTCCTTAGAATTTATGCCAAACCAACCCCAATTCCAACCTTTACTAATATTAACTCTAGATTTTCCACTTTCATTTACTTTTATTCCGTTCCAACCAATATCAACTTCATCGTCACCATCAGTTACCTTGATGCCATCCCATCCAATAGATACATTGTCATCTCCGTCTTTAACCTCTATACCATCTGAACCTATTTTTACGATTCCATTTCTAGATTTAACATTTAAGAAATTTCCAGATTTCAAGCTTGTAAAGCTATAATTATCATTATATAACAATGAGAATATACCTAATGCAAAAGAAATTAAAACAACACCTATTAAAACTGGTACTAATCGTCTAAAATTCATCTTATATACCCCCTAATTATTAATTAATTTTATATTCCATTGTACATATTTGACGGCAAGTTTATAGAAGCATTTTGTAAGATAAATAGCTAATATTATTCCCAATGTACCTAATGCTATTAAGCCAACTCCAAAAGCTATGGAAGTAAGGACATGTGGTGATGGTATTGGAGTAAAAAGTACTAGAGGGGAGCCAAAGAAAGCTACAAATCCGCCAATAATTATTGAGATTGATCCTCCATACAATCCAATAAAAAGTCCAACTATTCCTAAAAAAGGACCCAATACTACTATTAAATTAAAGAATAATAAGAATAAAGAAATCAACAATTTCCTAGTATTATCATTATGATTACTATTGCTATAACTATTACTATTACTATTATTATTACTACTACTACTATTACTATTATTACTATTTTCATTATAGCTGGAATTATAATTAGCCTTATAACTATCAGCAACTTCTCTAGGATCTCCTAGCTCCTTAGATATTTCTTCTTCTGACTTACCTTTGGAAATACCTATATCAAAATGTTCTTCGTAATCTGATAAAATATCCATAATATCATATATAGGCAGACCCTGTAAAGATATCTTTAGCAGTTCTATATATTCGCTCCTATTCATGACAATTCCCCCCTTAATATATTATTTACCCCATCAATAAAGCTCTCCCATTCCACTTCTAGCTCTTCATAAACTTCCTCACCACGAGAAGTCAATTTATAGTATTTTCTTGGAGGACCTTCTTGAGATTCTTCCAAATAAGTAGTTACATATCCTTCAGTCCTAAATTTTCTAAGCAAGGGGTATATAGTTCCCTCAGAAATATTAATAAACTTAGAGATATGATCAACTAACTCATAACCATAAAAATCCTTTCTGTCCAGCAAGGAAAGAACGCATAACTCTAGGACACCTTTTTTAAACTGAATATTCATAGCTTTCTCTCCTTATTATTTTATTAAGTACACTATATCATATGCTACCTTTCAATGCAAGGTACTAAAATAAAAAAATAATAGAGAAGAATTAAAAACTTAATTCTTCTCTATGAACTCCTACACTTAATATAATTCCTATACATATTAAATTTGATAACTGGAAGGTTCCACCATGGCTTATAAATGGAAGTGGAATACCCGTTATAGGCATTAAACCTATTGTCATACCGATATTTTCCCATATATGGAATACAAACATGGCAGTGAAACCAACTACCATAAGAGAACCAAATAAATCAGTAGATTTTTTAGCAATATTAATAAATCTACTTAACAAAACTGAATATAGGAAGATAAGACCTGCTCCACCAATAAAACCTAATTCTTCCCCTATTACAGCAAATATAAAATCTGTTTGTTTCTCGGGTATATAGTTAAATTGAGTTTGTACGCCATCAAATAAACCTCTACCAAAGACTTTTCCTGACCCAATTGCTATTTTACCTTGCATAGCTTGATATCCAGTATTGGATGTATCTCTTTCTGGCTCCAAGAAATTAAAGATACGATTTTTTTGATAAGGATCAAGTCGAAACCATAGAACAGGTAGGCTCAAAAGTCCAATCATAAATGCATATCCAATGTATCTCCATTTTATACCTGCAATAAAAAGCATTGCAGCTATAAAAAACGCAAATACCATAGCTGTTCCAGCATCAGGCTGCAGAAGGATTAGCACAACAGGTGCAAATGCAAAGGCTAATATCTTTAAAAGTGTAAAAGGCTCATTAATGTCTTCCTTATGATTATCTATAAATTTGGCTAGGGAAATAATTAATCCAATTTTCACAAATTCTGCTGGTTGGAATGTAACAGGCCCTATAGTAAGCCAAGAATCAGCCCCCCAATCCGATGCACCTGTTCCATAAATAAGCACTGCAGCTAGTAAAACATTACACACAATATATATAGGTATATATAATTTGCCTAGGAATTGGTAGTCTAATAAAACTAATATTATAATAGCAAATAATCCAAGTCCTGTTGCTATACCTTGAGATCTAACCTGACTCATGGTTCCATAGCTTAAAGTAGCACTCATAATCATTACTAGACCAAATGCACATAGGAGCAAAGTGGTAAAAAATAATATATAATCGAATTTTTTATAAGCTTTCTTTTTTAGATTAAACATATATTACTTCCTTTCATGAGATAATTTATCTTTTATTATCTTAAATTTAATTATAACACAATTAATTGCTTTGAAATAGTTAAAAAAATATGACATTATGCTATACTATAAAATGAAGATATCACATAGAGATAATCATAAATTTAGAAGGGGATAAAGATGAATCAACTAAATAAGTTTATCGCTGAAAAAGCAAAAGAATTAAATATAGATATCTGTGGTTTTACGGATGCATTAGCTTTGATTAATATCAGGGACTATTTAATACTTCGTAAGGATAATAATATTCAAACAGAGTTTGAAGAAAAGGATATAGACAAAAGAATAGATCCTAAGCTGACTATGCCAAATTGCAAATCAATCATAGTTATAGGAATTTCTTATAATATTGAAGCTAAGAGGACAGTCCCCCTTGCTTCATGTGAGCAAACAAAAAGAACTGTCCCCACTGTTTGTGGTAGGCTTTCTAAATCTACTTGGGGCATAGATTACCATATGGTTCTAAAAAATAAGATGAATTTATTAATTGAAGAATTAAAGAAAGTTACAGATTTCGAATATAAATGTTTTGTAGATACTGGACCTTTAATAGATAGGGAGCTAGCTAAGAAAGCAGGTATCGGATATTATGGGAAAAACTGCTCTATTATAAATGATGACTATGGATCATTTATATTTCTAGGATATATAATGACTAATTTGGATTTGGATCCAAGTGAAAAGCTTGAAGAAGATTGTGGAGATTGTAATCTTTGCATTAAAGCTTGCCCCACAGGAGCCTTGGAAGAACCATATAAATTAAATCCAAAAAAATGTATATCCTATTTAACTCAAACTAAAGATAATATACCTACGGAACTAAGAGAAAAAATGGGAGTAAAGATTTACGGTTGTGATACTTGTCAATTGGTGTGTCCCAAAAATAAAGATATAAAGAGATCCAGCCACATGGAATTTTTACCAAAGATAAGCAATGGATATGTAAATATTGAGGAATTATTAGGCATGTCCAATAGAGAATTCAAGAAAAAATACGGAGAAATGGCAGGTAGTTGGAGGGGTAAGACCATATTAAAAAGAAATACGATTATTGCTTTAGCTAATATGAAGAAAGAAGAAAACTTAAACTTACTCATATCACAGCTTGATGACTCAAACCCAATGATAAAAGAATATACAGAGTGGGCAATAGTAAATATTTTTTTAACAAGGCTATCCACTAAGTAATAAATGTATGTTATAATATCTTTGAGTTACATATTAGAAAAAATTAGGGAGGTTTTAATGTGTCTAATGTTCATGAATTAAATTTCTTAAAAGAAAAAATTGAAGAGCTTAAAAAAGATGGTGTTTACAGAAAATTACCTGTATTAGAAACACCAAGCCAAGCTGAAGTAATATTAAATGGCAAGAAGGTAATTAACTTATCATCAAACAATTACTTAGGATTTGCTAACCACCCAAGACTTAAAAAAGCTGCTATTGA
>NZ_JAVKTS010000008.1 GCF_031460495.1 Tissierella sp.
AATAGGATATGTTCTCTTGTTTGTGGCATTGGACCATCAGCTGCTGATACTACTAAGATTGCTCCGTCCATTTGTGCTGCTCCTGTGATCATGTTCTTTACATAGTCAGCATGGCCTGGGCAGTCCACGTGTGCATAGTGACGGTTTGCTGTTTCGTATTCTACGTGAGATGTGGATATTGTGATTCCTCTTTCTCTTTCTTCAGGTGCTTTGTCTATATGTGCATAGTCTATGAATTCACCTGTTCCAAATCTTTTGTTTAATACCATTGTTATAGCTGCTGTTAATGTTGTTTTACCATGGTCTACGTGGCCTATTGTCCCTATGTTTACGTGTGGTTTGGTTCTTTCAAATTTTGCTTTTCCCATTTCTTATTCCTCCTTAATTATAGATTATATAAATTAATTTGCTCTTATAGAGTCTCCCCTAGGAAGATTAACAAGGAAACTCATCCAAGTGTTCCTTGATTTTTGAATTATGGAGCCCACGACCGGACTCGAACCGGAGACCTCTTGCTTACCAAGCAAGTACTCTACCACCTGAGCTACGTGGGCATTTACTCACTGCTAGATATTTTACTATTTACTATATAAAATGTCAAGCATAGTTTATTCTTTGATTTCAAAACTTTTTTCCAGCTTCTTTTTCACTCTCTGCAAAGCATTGTCAATGGATTTAACATGCCTGTCCAATTCCTTTGCGATTTCTTGGTAAGACATTCCATCTACATATGACATCAATACTTCTAACTCCAATTCTGACAAAATTTCTGCGATTTTCCTCTCCATAAGACCTAAATTTTCCCTACCAATCATCAATTCTTCTGGATCACAAATAGCTATACCTGAAACAATATCTAATAATGTTCTATCTGATTCACCGTCATATATAGGCTTGTTTAGAGATATGTAAGAGTTTAGAGGAATATGTTTTTGCCTGGTAGCTGTCTTTATTGCGGTAATAATTTGTCTAGTAATACAAATCTCTGCAAAGGCTCGGAATGATGCAAGTTTTTCCTTATCATAATCTCGAATAGCCTTGTACAGCCCAATCATACCCTCTTGGATAATATCTTCTTTATCTGCCCCAATTAGGTAGTAAGAGCGCGCCTTGCATTTTACATAACTCTTGTATTTGTAAATCAAGTATTCCAATGCAAAATAATCATCCGTCTTTGCAATTTCCACTATTTCTTCATCTCGCATCATTTCTAATGCTGTTAATTCATTCTCCTTTTGCAATAACTGTAGTTGCATTAATCATCCCCCCAGTTTGGATATAATCCAATCAATTAAATTATAATTAATACAATAATATTAGTCAAGGTTATTCATCTTTGCTAATTAATTCGTTTAGTTTCTTTATTGTATTTTCATCTAATCTCCCTAATAATAAATCATTTCTTTTATTTTCTGTAATTCTCTTGCGTCTAATAACCTTTTTTTCATTAAATATCTCAATCTCCAATTCTCTGGCAGAAATTCTGGTTCCACCTCTTCCAAGAATTATTTGTTGTTCCATCCAATCTGATGTAGCTACCCTTACCCTTTTAAATTTCCCTATTTCGTCTAAGACCCTTTCTATAAAATGATCCGCCGTCTCATTTTCTTTAGTATAAATAACCCTTATTCCCTTATGATTTTGCTCAGTACCACTATTGCCTTTTACTAAATGGGCATCAAAAACAATTATTATTTCTATTCCTGAATAATGTTTGTATTCTAGCATTATATCTATTAATGCATCCCTAGCTTCTTCTAGGTTATCTTCCCTTGACTTTTTGAAGCGATCCCAAGAATTGATAATATTATACCCATCAACAAAAAGGTATTCTTTCATTCTTTTGTTCTTAGTGGCCATGGTTTTGCCTAAACACTTCATAAATCAATATAGCTGCAGCATTTGAAGCATTAAGAGATGATATTTTCCCTTCCATTGGAATCTTAACTAATACATCACATTTCTCCTTTATAAGCCTAGATATTCCCTTTCCTTCATTACCTATGACTAAAGCAATAGGTCCCTTTAAGGATGTATTAAAATGGTAATCTGTTCCATCTATATCAGCACCATAAACCCATAGCCCTTTATCTTTTAATTCTCCAATTGTATTTACAATATTATTTATCTTTGCTACAAGCATATGCTCAACAGCTCCAGCAGAACTCTTATATACAGTTTGATTTACTTGTGCAGCTCTTCTCTTAGGAATAATTACACCATGTGCGCCTGCGCATTCAGCAGTTCTAATTATTGCTCCTAAGTTATGAGGGTCTTCTATTTCGTCTAAAATTATTACAAAGGGAGGTTGGTTTCTTTCCTTTGCTCTTTCTAAGATATCATCTACTGTGGCATAATTATATGATGTGATCAAAGCTACTACTCCTTGATGTGCATTGCCCTCAGACATAGAATCTAATTTAGCTCTATCTACCTGCTGTATAATAATCTTTCTATCCTTAGCTATCCCAATTATTTTATTTATTGAACCTTGTAACTCGCCCTTTAATATATATAGTTTTTCTACTTCCTTATCTGTCTTCAATATTTCCAAGACAGGATTTCTTCCAACAACATATTGCTCGCTCACTTACTCACACCTTTCTATAATACAGTGAATAGCAAAAAACTATTCACTTTTCACTATTTTTTAAATTGCTCTCTTACTTCTTTAATTTTTCCACAGGTCATTTTTCCCTCGGGACATGGACCTTCTATACAGCCTGGTCCTGCATTTTTAAACAATGTTGGATAAACCGCCTTTACTTCTTTTAACATCATAATTGCAAGTTCTCTTATTTCCCATTGAGCCCTATTACAAGTTCTAAGTCTAAAGAAATTAATTAAAGTTCTGGCATTCATTGTAAATACTATTTTTGTCTCACAGGCATTTGGAAAAATATATCTTGCGTCTTCTATAGATTCCTTTTCAGACTTGGCTCTGGCGTCCTTATCATCAAGTCCATTTTCTATATGTTTTTTATAATGGTCTTTGAATAAAAGACTTACTAGTTCATCATAGTACTTTTGATCTTCTTCCATAGCTTTTACAAACAATTCCTTTGCTTTCTTATTGTTTTCAATAGCAGGCGGAATTATATATTCAAATTGATCTAGTTTTACATATCTTTGTGATTGTTGAGAGTAACTGGCTATTCTATGCCTTACTAGCTAATATATAATTACAAAATAAACACTATGTTATAGATAAAGGACATAAATCATTGCATCTAGTACAATATTTACTCATTTTACCATATACACAAGTATAATTTTGGGCTCTGTTTAGAGCTATTTTTTTATCTTCTTCTAAATCACCTGTTTTATCTATATCTATTATATGGGCTGCAATTCTGGCACTTTCTATAGCTTCTATTACAGATTCAATCGACGGAATATTTCCAGTATGTTCTTCTCTTGTTACAGTAGAAATAATATTAGTACATCCTTCTAATCCCATAATAGTGGCTCCAATGGTAGCAGAAACATGATCCATTCCTATTGACATTTCTGTAGGAATAGGCCCCAATGGCATAATAGGATATCCAGTTTTTTTTAAAATACATGATAGTTCTTTTATATGTTTTGGTTTTGCGTGCCCAGGAGACTCCAAAATGACACCAACTCCGTTACTATGAATTTCATCTGCTATTTTTATTTGCTCTTCAATCTCAAGCAATTGAGCCCTATCACATGAATCAAGTATATTGCTCGATCTAAAGGTTGCACCAATACTTAAAACAACGCTATTCTTTTTGGAATGTTTTATTATCTCAGGCAATAACTTAATATAAATATTCTCTTCTTTAAAGTTTCTTGATATAAGGTCTTTTAAAACCATTCCTCCGCCTCTAGATGTAATTGGAACTATCCTATTTTTTGATAAATCATAAATTTTTTTGTTTGCTGTTGGATGTATAGTTATCATTCCAACACCATTTTCAATTTGCTCAATTATAATATCAAGAAGTTCCTTCTCATCTAATTTATCATTTTTTTTACTCACAATATATATTGGCAGAGTTGCAGATATAAACGGAGTTTCATTAGCAATTTTATACCATAGGCTATCTTTAAAAGATCTTTTGACAATACTCAAATCTGTTAATATATCAGGTCCATTACTCATAGATTTAATTCTATCTATTTTTTCTAACTCTAATTCATAAGATTTTAAATCATTAGCTCCTATTAATGCATTTACTAATGTCTTAGTGCTTCTTCCAACTTCTACGAATCCTGTCTTTTTCTTTAATTTAACATCTTTCTTATTGTTATTAATTTCTATATTAAATCTTTCATCATCTAAAGTTATTTTGTTGCTAAATAAGTCTTTTATACATTTATCTACATCTATCATATTAGTAATATAGTTCTCATCCATTAACTTTTTATAATAATTATTTGCTTTTATTTCTAAGATCTCCATATTATCTTTATTATACAATATTTTTTTTATTGCATTATTTTCTCTATCTTCTTTCTTTAAAATTACCGGAATTAGATAGCAATTTTGATTAATAGCTAAATCAATTTCTGCCTCAGTTCCAATTCCACCTTTAAATACTACTACAATCTGAGCAGAATTTAGTAATTTTATCCTACATCTTTTTAAATCAGGAATAAGTGCAGGATCATTTGAATATTTTTCATTTGCTGAATATGGATTAGGAAAAATTCTAATTTTACTCATAATATCATTTTTACTATTTATATATTCTTCAGTAAAAGCTGCAATTACATTAGACCCTACCCCAGAAGATTGTCCACTTAATAATATAACTTCAGAATTTTTAGCTAGCAATTGTCCAAGTTCTCTATAATTTTCATCATTTGACTCGTGAGATCCTGTTACAAATACTGTTTTCCCTCTGGATTTTCCACTTATCTCCATAAGTATTTTTTCAAGTTCATTATAATCTCTTATTAATAAAGTAGAAATTCCAAATCTTTTTAAATCATTACACCATAACTCTTGCCTTTTTCTTTCTTCTTTATTTTTATAATTCTCCATTGTTATAAGAAAATGTTCTCTTGTGTGTTTTTTTATTAATCTTCTAGCACTTATTAATATATTATTTATATCTGGGTCTCTGAAGCTATAGCCAATAAATAAAAAAGACTTATTGGTTAAGTCCTCACTTAATCGTTGTGCCATGGCTGGTCGATTTAACAAAAAATCATCATAATCTTCTTGTGTTATTACTATTTCATCATATTTTGAACTTTGGATACATCCATGCATCTTTATTATTTCAATATCAGACTCTGCGATATTTCTACTAATAGAATCATCATTTGATTTTACAGATACATTAAAATCAGAAAATGCAGTCTCTAACAAAGTATCGTAATTGGTAGTCCATATTGTAGACACATTAGTCGTAGATAAATATTTATGATAATTGTTTATTTGAAATTTTTTATTAAAGGTTTTATAAATATCATGTAACAATGGACCTCTATTACCAGAATAACTATTAACTATAAATTGAGCAATCAAAGGAAAATCATCAGCACTTTCTAAATCAATTCCTAGTTGACTTGTCAATGGCAATAAAAGGTCAAACCAATTAGCCTTTGTAGAACTAGCAGATATTCCACTCCCTACAAATATTGCACCTTCACCTTTCTCTAATCTCTTAGACATTCTATCTATAAGTATTCCTCTATTCATTTTTTCCCCCTATAAACTAAATTTATAATTTAATGTAAGTGTTAAAATTATAATTAATATGTTTGTATTTTTTGATCTCACTCTTTTCTTTTAATATCCAATTTTTATCTTTATCTATATTAGGTAAAAACTTATTTGCTTTATACTCTTTATAAATCTTCGTTATAAAGATTTCATCACAATATGGCAAAAATTGATTATATATAGACTCACCTCCTATTATAAAAATATTATTACTATCATATTTTTTTAATTTCATTAATGTGTCTTCTACAGAATTGCAGACAGTTAATTCTGTATTATCAATAAATTTTTCTCTAGTTAAAATAAGATTTACTCTATTTTTTAAAGGTTTCTTTTCTGGTAAGGATTCAAAAGTTTCTCTTCCCATAACTACTACATTACCAATAGTTTTTTGCCTAAAAAATTTCATATCATCTGGTATTACTTCAAGTAGTTTTCCATCAAAACCGATTCCCCAATTTAAATCTACTGCAACTATAGCCTTCATATAACTCCTCCTAAATTGCTACGGGTATTTTTTTTACGCTCTCTCCATATCTATAATTTTCTAATTTAAAGTCTTCTATCTTAAATTCATAAAAATTCTTTACATCTTTATTTATAGTTAACTTTGGTGCTTCAAAAGCTTCTCTTTCTAGCAGTTCTTCTATAATAGGAATATGTCTATCATAAATATGAGCATCAGCTATTACATGGATTAGTTCTCCAACTTCTAAATTTGACACTTGAGCAAACATATGCATTAATATTGAATATTGAACTACATTCCAATTGTTTGCAACTAAAACATCTTGTGATCTTTGATTTAGTATCGCATTTAATTTATTCTCTATGACATTAAATGTCATACTATATGCACAAGGATATAGATTCATCTCAGATAAATCATTATGATTGTAAATATTAGTAATAATCCTTCTACTATATGGATTGTTTTTTAAATCAAATAAAACTCTATCTACTTGATCAAATTTGCCTTCTCTGTATTTATGTTTTATCCCTAATTGATATCCATATGCTTTACCAATAGTATCATTTTCATCAGCCCAACTATCCCAAATTCGACTATTTAAATCTTTTGTATTATTAGATTTTTTTTGCCAAATCCAAAGAATTTCATCTATTGCTGCTTTAAAATTTGTAGATCTTAAAGTTAAAATAGGAAATTCTTTAGATAAATCGTATCTATTAATAACTCCAAACCTTTTTATTGTATGTGCTTCTTTCCCATCTTCCCATTTAGCTCGTATAGTTTGTCCATACGAAGAAACTCCCTCACTAAGTATACTTTTACAGGTTTCTTTAAACACTTGATCTGCGTAACTCATTTGAACCCTCCAAATCTTTTAATAAATTTAGTTGTATTTAATAGATTATCTTTAAAATCCCTAACCAAAATATAATACAATAGGTCAATTTAGCTTTCATAATTTGGTTATTATATAAAATAATATATCCATTGAATATCTATATAATATATAATTATATTATATTTACCATAACATGATTACATGTAAATATCCCTAAGCATGTTCATTATATTGGTATATACAAATATAAAATTAATTATTATACATAGTATAATAATTTTGACTGTACCATATAATTTTTTACTCTATTTAGTAAAAAGCTTTCTATTATATATCTATTAAATTTGAGTAATGTTCATTAATTACTTTACTTATAAAATAAAATATTAATATTCAATTGCTGCTGCAATGATCTTTTCTCCATCAGGAGTATATCTTAGAAGTTCTACCTTTGCCATTTATATTCCCCTTTTCTTTAGTTAATTTTTATCTTTGATACTTCTTCAAATAATTCTGATATCCTCTTGTCTTGATTTGTCAAATAAAGGTATCCGAATAAAGCTTCTAGACCTGTAGCATATTTGTAGTCAATCATATCAGCGTTTTTAGGCATAGTATTAGTCTTAGCATTTCTACCCTTTTTTACAACAGTTTGCTCTTCTTCAGTTAGTATATCTTCTAATTCATGAATAATATATGCTTGAGACTTTGCTTTCACATACTTAATGGTTGCTCTATGCAAGTCTTTTACGGATAAACCCTTTTTAAGCAAATAGGTTCTGATTAGTAATTCATATACTGCATCTCCTATATATGCTAGTTGCAGAGGAGATAGCATAACTATGTCCTCTGCACTTAGTATTGTGTTCATATCTCTAAATAAATTATTATTTTCCATAGGCTATATATGTTTCCATTTCACTCCTTCTTGGGTATCTTCCAAGACTATGCCCTTTGCCTTTAGAGTATCTCTTATCTCGTCAGATAGCTTGAAGTCCTTATTTTTTCTTGCCTCAGTTCTTTTTTTAATAAGCTCTAATATTTCGTCCTCAAGAATTTCATCTTTTTTATTCAATATGCCTAGGACATGAGATAATTCTAATAATAAATCATAGGCTTTTTGCACTAATTTTTTAGATGATTTTTCGTCAAGATTCGTGTTTGAGAACTTCACTAATTCAAAGAGACTTGCAATTGCATCTGCTGTATTTAAATCATCTTCCATACTTTCAATAAAATCATTTTTAAAGCCTTCTATAACTGCTAGCCCACTGTTTCCAGCTTCATCTAATTCTTTGTCTTCAACCTTACCAAGTAAATATTCTAGATTTTTCTTTCCATTATACAATCTTTCAAGACCATTTTCTATTTGCTTCATTACATCTCTAGTAAAGTTTATTTGAGATCTATAATGAGCTGAAAGCAAGAAAAATCTCAGGATTTCCAAATCAAATTCTTGCGCAATATCCTTTACAGTAAAGAAATTACCTAACGATTTCGACATTTTTTGATTATCGACATTTAGCATTGCATTATGCATCCAATAATTAGCAAATGGTTTCTCCGTTAATGTTTCTGACTGAGCGATTTCATTTTCATGATGTGGAAATTGAAGATCCTCTCCTCCAGCATGAATATCGATTGTATCTCCTAGTAATGACCTTGACATAACAGAACATTCAATATGCCATCCCGGTCTTCCGTCTCCCCAAGGACTTTCCCAAGAAGGCTCCCCAGGTTTAGCTTTTTTCCACAGTGCAAAATCTATGGGATTATTCTTTTCTTCACTAATCTCTACTCTTGCGCCAGATATTAAATCATCAATATTTTTCTTAGACAATTTACCATAGTCTTTTGCCATATCTACATTAAAATAAACATTACCATCTACATTATAAGCTGCACCTTTTTCTATTAACCCTTCTATAAAACTTATCATAGGTTGGATAAAATCTGTAGCCTTAGGATGAATTGTTCCTTCTTCATATAAGTTTAAACCCTTGGCATCTTCCATAAATGCCTCAATATATCTATCAGCGATGACCTTTATTGATGTATTTTCTTCATTAGCTTTATTGATCATTTTATCATCAATATCTGTAAAGTTTACAATATATTTCACATTATATCCTCTATACACAAAAAACCTTCTTAGTGTGTCAAATATTACCATAGGTCTTGCATTTCCAACATGTATATAGTTGTAAACTGTTGGTCCGCAGGTATACATACTAACCTGACCTTCTACTATAGGTACAAATTCTTCCTTTTTCCTTGTTAGAGTATTATAAAGTTTCATTCTATCCCTCCTTCTTTATGCTGAATAACTAATAGTAAATAGCTAAAGACTGAAGCATAAAATCTTCTTATCTTTTAACTATTGGTTATTCACTATTTACTATTCACTGCCTTTGTAATTTTCCATTACATAATTTATTCTCTTCAATATATTTTCCTTGCCAAGTAATATTAGAATATTCACAAACTCTGGTCCGTGTGCTGTGCCTGTTAGTGCCACTCTGGCTGGCATAAACAAGTTCTTTCCTTTGACTCCTGTTGATTTTTGGATTAGCTTCATAAATCCTTTAGCATATTCTTCATCTATTACCTCTATATTATTTAACTCTTCTTTGATAGCGGTTAGAACAGTACCAACCTGTTCACCTTTAATAATCTCCAATGCATCTTCTTCTATGATTTCTACATGATCCTTCAATATAAATTCTACTTTTTCAACTATCTCAGATACTGTGTCTAAGGATTCTTGTACCGTATGAACCAATAGTTTGATCCAATCATAGTTATTTTCTACAAAGCTATCATCTATAAGATTTGCTTCAATCAAATAAGGAATAGCCATCTCTGTAATTTTTTCAACTGATGAAGATCTTATATAATGACCGTTTACCCAGTTTAACTTATCTTTATCAAATATTCCACCAGTTTTTGAAACTCTTTCAAAAGAAAATTTATCAATTAATTCATCCATTGATAGAATCTCTTGATTATCGTCGGGACTCCAACCTACTAGTGCTAAGTAATTGATTAGCCCTTCAGCTAAATATCCTTTATCTCTAAAATCTTCTACAGAAACATCCCCTTGTCGCTTGCTTAACTTCTTTCGATCCTTGTTTAACACAGTAGGAAGATGAACATATACAGGTTTTTCCCATCCAAAGACTTCATATAAATATATGTGTTTTGGTGTAGATGGCAACCATTCTTCTCCTCTAACTATATGAGTTATTTCCATTAAATAATCATCTACTACTACTGCCATGTGATAAGTTGGGTATCCATCGGATTTCAGAAGTACTTGATCATCTATGTCATCTGTATTTATTACAATATCCCCTCTAACTAAATCATGAAATTTCACATCATAGTTTTTAGGTAGTTTTAGTCTGACTACATATTCCTCACCCTTAGCAATTCTTCCTCTTGCTTCTTCTAAAGGTATATTTCTACAAAAACCATCATATTTTGGAACTAATCCATTAACTTTCTGTTCTTCACGTACAGCTTCTAATCTTTCTTTAGAGCAGAAACAATAATAAGCATGGCCCTTGCCAATAAGCTCATCTACATATTTCTTGTAGATATCCAATCTCTCCGATTGAATATATGGTCCGTGACTGCCTTTTTGTACAATCTTACCATCTTCAATAAATACACCCTCATCGTATTCTACCCCTGCCCAATGCAAGGACTCTATTAAATTTTCTATAGCTCCTTCTACAAGTCTCGTTTGATCAGTATCCTCTATCCTCAAAATAAACTTGCCATTATTTCGTTTAGCAAATAGATAATTGTATAGAGCTGTCCTAATAGATCCTATATGTATGAAACCCGTTGGACTTGGGGCGAATCTTAATCTAAATTCTTTCAAAACTGACACCTCCTAAATTAGTTACCTTATATTATATATCACAAAAAAGAAAGTGTAAACCATCCCCCAAAAATAAGTAAAAATACTATATCAAAATTTGAAATATTTCAGATTTTGATATAGTATTCCATAAAAATTATTATTGCAGTTTTTCCTTTTTCTTATAAAATTCGATAAAATTATTTTTTTGTTCCAAATGTGTTATATAGTCATTTTCAGATATTAATGATTTATCCTTTAATATTGATAATATTCCGATAAATTCATCACATAATTCCAACAGCGAAATTTCTAGTTCCATAAACCGATTCACCCTCCATATTTTCTCTGATTTTTATTATTTTAAATCATGCGGACATTCTCCTCTCAGATTTCTCCTACAACTTCTACCTAAAACAACCTAAAGAACAAATAAATAAGCTTTGCATCTAAAAATGATACTACAATAAACACTTAATTGAACAATTAATATTTTGCTAATAAATTATTATATATAGTATTCGATATTTGTTAGAAAATTCCTTCTTTTTTTCAAATATTTATATTTTTATTTGTTATATATTCATAATTTCCTATATTTATGATTAATATATGTAAATTCATTGCATTTGCTTTACATAAAATTGATATAAATACACAAATAGTCCTTTTGGGCTATTTGCATATTTATATACTTGTATATTTATATTTTTAACTTTTCTTTTTCAAATTCACCTTTTATTAAAGGAATTAATTCAGCAGTGTTAACCTCAAGCTTTTCCTCACTACCTCTAATCGAGTATTCTACGATGGATTCTGTTGCTCTCTTTCCTACTGTTATTCTAATTGGTATTCCTATTAAATCTCTATCTTTAAATTTAACCCCTGCTCGTTCATTTCTATCGTCTAAAAGTACTTCTACACCTAATGATTCCAGTTCTTTATATATCTTTTCTCCTAGATCCATCTGTTCCTCATTCTTTATATTTATTACGGTTACTATCACATGATAAGGTGCTATAACTAAAGGCCATATTATCCCTTCATCATCGTGATATTGCTCCACTACAGCTGCAACGGATCTAGAAACTCCAATACCGTAACAACCCATTACAAAAGATTTCTCCTTACCATTTTCATCTAAGAACTTTGCATCTAGGTCATCTGAGTATTTAGTGCCTAATTGGAATATATTTCCTACTTCTATCCCTCTATCCATATCCAATTTTTCACTGCATTTAGGACATATGTCTCCTTCTCTAACTAAAAGCAAATCTTCTACTACTTCACCTGCAAAGTCTCTTCCATAATTTACATTCTTCAAATGGTAATCTGTTTCATTCCCACCTACTATTAGATTTTTCATCTTAGAAATTCTAGAGTCTACTAACAATTTTACTTCCTTTTTTAATCCTACAGGCCCAGTAAATCCTTTGTTAGCCCCAGTAATATCGATTATTATATCTTCTGTAGCCATTTCTAGGTCATGCTCACCAATTCCAAGATGATTACATAGCTTAGTTTCATTTAACTCCCTATCGCCTGGGATAATAGCTATGACAGGTTTTCCTGCTGCATTAAATACTAAAGCTTTTGCAAAATTACTATGCTCAATTTTAAATAATTCTACTAAATCTTCAATAGTTGTAGCACCTGGAGTATATACCTTCTCTAGCTGAAGTTCTTCTGTATCATTATTGTTTATTTCATATTTTACTTCTGCTTTTTCATCAGTAGCTGCATAGTCACAATGATTACAATATGCCACTAGGCTTTCACCAACATCTGACATAGCCATAAATTCATGAGATACTTTTCCACCCATGGCACCAGTATCACCTTGCACTACTTTATATTTTAATTTAAGCCTCTTAAATACTTCATCATAAGCTTCCCACATTACTTGATAAGCTTTTTTCATATTTTCTTCGTCTACATCAAAGCTATAAGCATCTTTCATAATAAATTCTCTACATCTCATTAAACCAAATCTTGGTCTTTTTTCATCCCTGTACTTTGTTTGAATCTGATATAAATTTAAAGGAAGTTGCTTATATGATTTTATTTCATCCTTTATAAGATTTGTGAAATACTCTTCATGAGTAGGTCCAAGGCAAAATTCTCTATCATTTCTGTCTCTTAGCCTAAACATCTCAGGTCCAAAATTTTCCCATCTACCTGTTGCTTCCCATATCTCTTTTGGCTGAATAGCTGACATTAACAATTCTTGAGAGCCAGCTTTGTTCATTTCCTCCCTAACAATTCCCTCTACCTTCCTTATTACCTTGTATCCCATTGGAAGATAAGAATACACTCCACTAACTAGTTTCCTCATCATACCTGATCTAAGAAGCAATTTATGACTTGCTATTTCTGCCTCTGCTGGCATTTCTCTTAAAGTAGGTATATAAAGTTTTGACATTTTCATAATAAAATCACTCTCCTTATATTTTTCAACACAAATAAACCTCTCGTCTCTGCTAGAGACGAAAGGTTAGTTCCGTGGTACCACTCTAATAAATCCTACAAATATATCAAAAGGATTCACTCAATAGTTATAACGCACTACCGTTTAAGCTTTATCGCTTAAAGACTCTGGGGTAGGTTCAATATCAGTGAGGACAGAAGTCTTCCACCATTCAACTTCCTCTCTAGGACCTATAATATTTACTATTTCCCATCTTTGTCTATCTATTATAACACATTATACTAATAGAATTTTACTCTGTCAATTATTTTCTTTTTTCAAGCAAACAAACGCTATATGAAGAGATTCCCTCTTCTCTTCCTTCAAAACCTAACCATTCAGTAGTAGTAGCTTTAATGTTGATGTTCTCTATGGCTGTATTTAGTGTTTCTCCAATTATATTCCTCATGTCTTCTATATGTGGAGCCATCTTTGGTCTTTGGGCAACAATGGTTGCATCAATATTACCAATATTATATCCCATTTCATTCATCAATATGTTCACTTGAGATAAAAGATAAATACTAGATATGTCTTTGTACTTATTATCTGTATCTGGAAAATGCTTTCCTATATCTCCTAGTCCTAAGGCTCCTAAAATACTGTCCATTATTGCATGTACAAGTACATCTGCATCAGAATGACCTAGTAAGCCTTTCTCAAAGGGAATATCTATACCACCTATTATTAACTTTCTATCATCTACAAGTTGATGAACATCATATCCTAATCCAATCCTCATATTATCACCTAATTTGTATTTTATCTGCTTTGAAACAAAAATTCTCTCCTACTATAAAGCATATCTTTATCTTTAAATAATGATTCAGCAAGAATAATATCTTCTGGAGTAGTTATCTTTATATTATCATAAGAACCCATAATCATCTTTACATCATATCCTATTCTCTCTACTATAGAACTGTCATCAGTACCAAAATATTTATCATTTATTGCATTTTCATACCCTTTAATTAAGATATGTTTTTTAAAACATTGGGGTGTCTGAGCGGCCCATAGTAAAGATCTTTGTGGAGTCGATTGGATTTTGTCCTCTCCACTTACTACTTTAATGGTATCTGTTACAGGTACTCCTATAACACATGACCCATGTTCAACTACACCTTCAATTCCATCTTCAATATTTTCATTTTTTATAAAAGGCCTAGCTCCATCATGAGTCAATACTATGTCAGTCTTTTCATTTAATGCTAATATACCATTATATATAGAATCCTGTCTTTCCTTTCCACCTCTAATTATATTGGAAACTTTATTGAATTTATACTTTTTCACTATTTCTTTTCTACAATAATCAATTTCTTCTTCTTTAGATACTAATATTATTTCGTCAATGTATCTGCATTTCTCAAATTTCTCTATTGTATGTGCAAGTATTGGCTTCCCATCAATTGCAATAAATTGTTTGTTAATTCTACTACCCATTCTGTTACTCATTCCTGCAGCAGCAATAATTACAGATACAAAGTAATTTTTATACATCTTATCACCTCTTAGACATTATAGCATAGACTTTTCAAACATTAAACAGCTATTTATAGTTTACCCAAAAAGAAAAAAAAGACCCAATTGGGTCTTAGACAGCTCTATCTATCATTGATTTTGGTTTAGCAAATATCATCCTACCTGCGGATGTCTGAAGTACAGATGTAACTACAACATCTATTGTTTCTCCAATAAATTTTCTACCACTTTCAACTACTATCATAGTCCCATCATCTAAATACGCAAGTCCTTGCCCCAGTTCCTTGCCGTCTCTTACCACTTGAACCAACATCTCTTCTCCTGGTAATACTACTGGCTTCACTGCATTTGCTAACTCATTTATATTAAGCACAGCAATGCCTTGGACTTCTGCCACCTTATTTAGATTGTAGTCATTAGTTATTATCTTTCCCTTAAGTAGTTGAGTTAATTTCAATAGTTTAGAGTCTACTTCCTGAACATCATCAAATTTTTTGTCATTAATTATGACTTCAACATCTAATTCTTTTTGTATTTTATTTAAAATATCCAACCCTCTTCTTCCCCTATTTCGTTTTAATGAATCAGAAGAATCTGCAATATGTTGCAACTCTTCCAATACAAATACTGGTATAATAAGGGGTCCTTCAATAAATCCTGTCTTACAAATATCAGCTATCCTACCATCAATAATAACCGATGTATCTAATATTTTCGGAATGTATCTATTTTGAGTCTTTGCTTTATCCCTAGGATTCTTTCTAATATTACCTAATGAGGACGATATATCTTCCCTTTTCCTATGGGGAATAGTTAATCCTAAATATCCAAACATGCTATACAACAAAATTGATGCAATTAAACCAACATAAGGTATGCCTAAGTTATTCAAAGGTTGAGTTAATAAAAAAGCAATTATTAATCCAACAATTAATCCAACAGAGGATATAGTAATATCATAAGCAGAAAATTTCTCCAATTCCTTCTCAATAATACTGATTAATTTTCTGCCTCTACTAATAAACCTTGACGATAAAGCAAAAAATATAATTCCAAATAAAATTGAAACCCCAAGATTTAATGCTAATGTAAGCCATCCATCTCTGGGCATTGTTATAATTCCCAAATTTACAAATAGAGATAATATACTATATCCTAATAGCATCCCCAGTAGCCCAATCACTACCTTCAAAATCTTTCCAATCATCAATTCACCTCCTATTACTCTATTTATTTCCAATAATAATTATTATAAACCTATTTTATAAAATTTACACATTAATTTTCTTCTATTTCTATTTCTACTTCTATTAATTCATCTTCATCTCCTTCATGGCTTACAGCTTCTATAATTAATTGTTCTATATGTTCTAGATCTTTATCTGAAACTAAAACCATTTCTGAAAGAAGCATCTGTTTAGCAGAGCTTAGCATTTTTCTTTCCCCTGTAGATAAACCTTTTTCCATATCCAGCATCAATAGGTTTCGTACTACAGCTGCAATCTCAAAAATATCTCCTGATTTTATCCTATCCATATTGATTCTATATCTTCTGTTCCAATTCTGAGGCATTGATGATTTATTACCTTTAAGTATAGAAATAACTTTTTCCAGTTCAGCATTGTTGATTATCTCTCTTACTCCTACATCATCAACATTATCAACTGGAACCATAACCTTCATATCTCCAATAGGCATTCTCATTATAAAGTATTTTCTTTTTTCACCTAGAATTTCTTTTTCTTCTATGGATTCAATTACTCCAGCCCCGTGCATAGGATATACAACTTTATCTCCAATATTAAACATTCAAAAACCTCCTATTTTACCTTCTTACTCTATTATACATTAATTTGAGCTGAAAGTAAAGTTTATATTTTATCATAGTCTTATTTCTGTTGTCAATGCTTTTTACTAATATTATGAAAGTAATTATTATCAAATTTTTAAAAATTATTTTTATAAATAATTTATAGAAATATTTGACAACTCCTTGTCCTCATAAGTATAATGAAAATATAGCAAATAACTTTTGACAGGAGTGGACAATGTGAATGACAATATTATAATCACAGATACAGAGTCAACATGTGTAAATTTCCAGGCCGAAGTCTCTCAAGTTCTTATTAGACATAAAAGCATTTTAGATGTAACAACTAAACTTGATGAGTATAATGCCCGTATTAATAGAGCTGTAGCCAAATCTGTAACTTCTTGTGGATGTATTTCTATTCATGCTACTAAGCAAGACTATAGCAATGATTCTTTTGAAGAAATGCTAAATACAGTTAAAACTCATATTGAAGGGAAGATTTGCGACAGTTGTAAAGATGTTCTTTACGAGGAAATAGGTTCTTATATCTTTTACCTAGCCGCTCTTTGCAATACATTAGATCTAAGCTTAGATGATATTATTAAAAAAGAATATGATACAATTAAAACATTAGGAGTATTCAGTTTAAAATAGTAAAAGACGCATATTGTAGATTTACAAATGTGAATTGTAACTTAAAAAACAGTCTAGAAAAAATTCTAGACTGTTTTTAAGTTATTATATAAAAACACTTTTGATCACATCTCTTAATGTTTCCAATTCTATGATCTTTAACTTATTTGTTTTTATTCCCTTCCCACTATTTGGAGCAACATATACCTTAGAAAATCCCATTCTATCAAGTTCTCTTATCCTAGATTCAAGAGATGGAACTCTCTTCAATTCTCCAGTTAAGCCAACATCTGCTATGAAAACTGTGTCATTTGGTATTCCTATATGCTTTACTGAGGATACTATGCTCATAAGTACTGCTAGATTTGAAGCTTGCTCTTTTAACTTTATTCCTCCTGTAGTCTTGATTACTACATTTTTATCATAAAACTTTATTCCACCTCTTTGCTCTATGATAGATACTAAAGTGTTTAATTGCTCTCTTTTAAGACATTCTCCTATCCTTGAAGGGTAAGGTGTAAAAGAATCTGAAACAAGGCTCTCAATCTCAAGTATAATTGGTCTAGTTCCTTCCCTCACAACAGTTATAGAACTACCTGGCATTATATTATTTTGCTCCCGACTTGTCATAAAATACTCTGATGGATTATCTATGGAAATCATCCCTTTATCAGTGATGTAGAAAAATCCCATTTCGCCAGTTGATCCATATCTATTTTTTGTAGTTACTAAAGTCCTTAATTCTTCTCCACTTTCTCCTTCTATAAGGAGAACAGCATCTACTAAATGTTCTAATGCCCTAACTCCTGCAATTTCATCTTCTTTTGTCATTTGTCCAACCATAATAACAGCCCTTGGTCTATTATTATTCTTTGCAATTCCAACTAATTCATTTGCTCCTTCCATAGTTTGTGTAGGAGAACCAGCTCTAGAACTAGAAAATTCTGCAAGAGTAAATGTCTGTATACTATCGATTACTATAAGATCAGGATCTATTTCTTCAATAGTTTGAAGTACATTGTCCATACTGTTATCAGACATTACCCAAACATTAGAATTAATTTTCTCTATGATTCTATCTGCTCTGCTTTTTATTTGAGATTCACTTTCTTCCCCAGAGGCATATAGTACTTTATATCCCATCTTAGCTAAATCATTAGTTACTTGCAATAATAAAGTTGATTTCCCAGCTCCAGGCTTTGCTGCTAATATAGTGATAGAATCTCTAACTATTCCTCCACCCATGACTCTATTGAACTCATTGATACTAGTTACTATCCTATCACTATTGGTAGCTACAACATCTTGCAATCTCTTTATAGTTTTTCTTTCTGTTTTCTTATTACCAGCAAACTCCTTTTTTTCTTGTATCACAGTTTCTTTTAGGCTACCCCAAGAATCACATTCTGGACATTTCCCTAAATTACCTACACTATTATATCCACATTTATCACATATATATATGGTCCTTCTCTTCATTTTATCCCCCATAATATTCGGAAGAACATTTTAGTCCTTCTCTACATTGTTTTAAATACAAGCTCATCATTTTCATAATCAATTAGTATTTTGTCTTCCTTAGAAACATTTCCTCTTAATATCTCCTCTGCAAGCTTATCTTCTATCATTTTCCTTATGGTTCTCTCTAGAGGTCTAGCTCCATATACAGGATCAAAGCCCTTACTTGCAATATTTGATTTTGTATTATCAGAAATGACTACAGATACATCCATTTTTGAAAGACGCTTTTCTAAGTCCTTTATCATTATTTCAATAATTTGATTAACATGTTTTTCATCTAAACTATGGAAAACTATTATCTCATCAAGTCTATTTAGAAATTCAGGTCTAAATGTTCTCTTCAATTCCTCAGATATTGTTTCTTTCATTTTTTCATACTCTTCTTTTGTTTCTTCTTTTCCTGTAGAAAAGCCTAAAACATTTTGCTTTTTAATAGAGGTAGCTCCTACATTGGATGTCATAATAATTACTGCATTTTTAAAATCAACGGTTTTTCCCTTTGAATCTGTCAATCGTCCATCGTCTAATATCTGCAATAGCATATTAAATACATCAGGATGAGCCTTTTCAATCTCATCAAAGAGAATTACAGCATATGGTTTTCTCCTTACAGCTTCAGTTAGTTGGCCGCCTTCATCATATCCAACATATCCTGGAGGTGATCCAATTAGTCTTGAAACTGAATGTTTTTCCATATATTCAGACATATCTATTCTTATCATAGCATCCTCGTCACCAAATAGAGCATCCGCCAATGCCTTAGCTAAATATGTCTTACCTACTCCTGTAGGTCCAACAAAAATAAAGCTGCCTACAGGTTTCTTTGGATCCTTAAGACCTACCCTAGACCTTCTTACTGCATTTGCCACAGCTTCTACAGCTTGCTCTTGACCTATTACTCTTTTATGCAAAATATCTTCTAAGTTTAATAGTCTTTCAGATTCTTCTGATGTCATTTTTGTAACAGGTACTCCTGTCCAATTTGATACTACCTTAGCTATTTCTTCATAATTAACTACCATACTTGATGTCTGTTTTTCTTGCTCCCATTTGGTCTTATTGCTACTTAGTTCTTCTTTGACTTGTCTTTCCATATCCCTTATTTTTGCTGCCTTTTCATAGTTTTGAGTATTTATAGCTTCCTCTTTTTCTTGAGATAAATCTTCTAGTTTTTCCTCCAAACTCTTTAATTCTACAGGTGCAACATAAGAACTTATCCTAATCATTGAAGCAGCTTCATCTATTAAGTCAATAGCCTTATCAGGCAAAAATCTATCAGTAATATATCTACTGGATAATTCTGCTGCAGCTTTTATTGCCTCATCAGTTATTTTTACCCTATGATGAGCTTCATATTTATCCCTTAGACCTTCCAATATTTTAATAGTATCCTCAACACTAGGTTCTTCTACCATAATAGGTTGTAATCTTCTTTCTAATGCTGAATCTTTTTCAATATACTTTCTATACTCATCTATAGTCGTTGCACCTACTACTTGTAATTCACCCCTAGCAAGTACAGGTTTTAATATGTTTGAAGCATCTATAGCACCCTCAGCTGCCCCCGCACCAACTATGGTATGGAGTTCATCAATAAAAAGTATAACATCTCCTGCTTCTTTCAATTCCTTCATAACAGATTTTAATCTTTCTTCAAATTCACCTCTATATTTTGCTCCAGCAATCATCCCTGGTAGATCAAGAGTAACTACTCTCTTATCTTTTATAATCTCAGGCACTGTTCCCTCAATTATTTTTTGTGCCAGTCCCTCAGCAATAGCTGTTTTCCCAACACCAGGTTCACCTATTAAAACTGGATTATTTTTCGTTCTTCTACTTAAGATTTGGATTACTCGCTCTATCTCTTTCATCCTTCCGATAACTGGATCTATCTCTCCAGCTTCAGCCATCTTATTTAGATCAATACTATATTTGGATAAATTAGGTGTATTTGGATTAGATACTTCTGTATTTGGATTTTGCTTAGCGCCTGTATCAGTTATCATACTCAATACAAATTCGCCTAGCTTACTAATATCTACTCCTAATTTTTTCAAGACAACTATTGCTACACCTTCGCCTTCTTCCAATAATCCTAAAAGTAAATGTTCTGTGCCAACATAATTGTGTCCTAGATTTCTTGCTTCAATAAATCCTAACTCAAATATTCTCTTTGTCCTAGGAGTAAACCCTAGGATATCTGATCCATAGTCACCTTGCCCTATAGCTGCAATAATTTCTGCTCTTGCTTTATCTAATGTCACTCCAAATTCCACAAGAGCCTTAGCCCCTACACCTTCTCCCTCAGCTATCAAACCTAGTAATAGATGTTCTGTGCCGACATAGTTGTGTTTTAGACCCTTAGCTTCTTCTTGAGATAAGAGTATTGCCTTCTGTGCTTTTTCTGTAAATCTTCCAAACATTGCCATATCAATTATACCTCCAAACCTATTAAGTTATTTCTTAGAATTTGAGCCCTATACATATCTCTCTCTTCTTTTATCATATCTTTGTGTGAACTTATTTGTATACTAGCTGGTTGAATTTCTACCATTAGTTTTACAATATCCTTAGAATTTATGTTTTTAATTAATCCCATATCACATCCAAGCTTAACATTTGATAAATGAGTCATGGATTCTTCAGATGAAATAATCCTACTATAATTCAATATACCCAATGACCTAAATATTTTATCTTCAAGTTCAATACTTTTTTTGTCCATCATATATTTTCGTGTACTTCTTTCCCTAGATACTATTTGAAATATGACCTTATTTAATTTCTTAATTATATCTTCCTCTTTCTCACCTAAAGTTGTTTGATTTGATATTTGAAAAAGATTACCTAAGACTTTGGATCCTTCTCCATAGAGTCCCCTTACAGTTAACCCTATTTTTCTCAATGCCTCTATAATAGAGTTTAGATGGCCTGTCATGGCTACACAAGGAAGATGAACCATTACGGAAGCCCTAAGACCTGTACCCACATTAGTAGGACATGATGTTAAATATCCAAATCTCTCATGGAAAGCATAATCTATTTTTGCCTCTAAATAATCATCTATTTCTGAACAAGTTTTCCATCCTTCTTCAATATCTAATCCAGATAATAGTACTTGTATCCTAATATGATCTTCCTCATTTATCATTATAGTTGCCTTTTCATCTTCCCTTAAAAGAAAACTACTATTTTTTGTTAATTGCGTTAGCCCAGGGCTTATTAAATGTTCTTCAACGAATAAAGTTCTCTCTAGTTCATTTAAATCATTAATTCTATAAAATTTATATAAATCAGAACTGTTTTTCATAGCATTTAAAACTTCTTCAACTACTGACTCTGATTCACCCATACTCATAAAACCTGGGAATCTGTAATTTACCATGTTTCGGGCAACCCTTATTCTAGTGCTTACTACCACATCTTCATCATTACCTGAACTATTCAGCCATTTAGTCAATCCCCTCACCACCAATTTTATCAATTTCTTCTTGAATCTTTTTAATTTCATCTCTCAATAAAGCTGCCTTTTCAAAATCTTCATTTTCAATTGATTCTTCCATTTCAGATCTCAATGTTCCAATTGCTCTTCTTTGAAGGATTCTATTGCTTGCTCTTTTAGGAACTTTTCCATTATGGTTAATATGCCCATGTATACCTTTTAATAAGGACTCCACATCATCTTGAAAAACCTCAAAACAACTAGCACAACCAAACTTCCCATTTTCCATAAACTTTCCATAGGTTAATCCACAATTACAAGAAATATCCTTTACATTTTGCTTTTGTTTGGCATCGATGAAACCTGTAAATATTTTTTGAAATGAAAATGGCATTTCAAAATCGAAATCACTATTTTTTTTAGCACATGACTCACATATATGTTTTTCCTCTACATTTCCATTAATAATCTTAGTAAAATGAATAGTAGCATTGTTTTTTTCGCATACTTGACATAACAAATCAACACCCCCTATTTAATAAGAATTAACATCATGTTTTTTAGGATATCTGCCCTCAATTTATTTCTATTATTCATATTTTCATTATATAAAGCTCTATCACCAATGGCTGCTTTCATAATCTCTCCTTCTCTTTTGCTTATTATGTCTTCTTCTATTAATCCATCAATTACATGATATGCTTTGCTCTTAGTAATTGATTCCCCTATGGCTTCTAATACAATGTCATTAATTTCTTCATATTCATTTATACCCACTTTTATAATCTTAATATACCCACCTCCGCCTCTTCTACTCTCAATATAATAACCTTTATAGGGAGTAAATCGAGTGGTAAGCACATAGTTTATCTGAGAAGGGGCACATTCGAATTGTTCAGCCAACTCATTTCTCTGTATCTCAATAGTTTTATCATCGGAAACTTCTATTAATGATTCAATAAATCTTTCTATCATATTACTTAGACCTGGCATCTAATTCCTCCTTTGACTTTGACTTTCTTTGCCCTTCAATGTAAAAAAATATTTGCACAATTAATTTATAATAATATTTTACATTATTTTTAATAAAATTACAACATTAAAGCTCAACCAAAGTGGTTGAGCTTTAATAAATTATTGTTTTCTTATTCTTTTTCTAGTTTTGATTCTGCAATTATTTTTTCAGCAATATTACTTGGAACCTCATCATATCTTAAGAATTCCATTGTAAAGCTACCTCTTGCTTGAGTCATAGCTCTTAAATCAATTGCATACTGGAACATCTCTGAATGTGGAGCCTCAGCACTAACCTTTTGAGTACCATCTTCTTGTTGCTCCATACCCAATATTCTACCTCTACGCTTATTCATATCTCCCATTACATCACCCATATAATGGTCAGGAATTACAATTTCAACCTTTACTACTGGTTCAAGTAATATTGGTTTTGCTGCTTCCATACCTTTTTTGAATGCTAATGATGCTGCAATCTTAAATGCCATTTCATTAGAGTCTACAGCATGGTAAGATCCATCAAATAATGTAGCCTTAATATTAACTACTGGGTATCCTGCTAATGCACCATGTTCTAGGGAGTCCCTTATACCCTTTTCTACTGCAGGATAATAGTTTCTAGGGACCGAACCACCAAATACTTCTTCAGCAAAAACAAATCCCTCTTCACATGGCTCAAATCTTACATGAACATCTCCATATTGACCTGCCCCACCTGATTGCTTTTTATGTTTTCCTTGTACAGATGACTTCCCTTTAATTGTTTCTCTATATGCAATCTTTGGATTAACTAAATTAACCTCTACTCCAAAGGTGTTTTTTAATTTGTCAACTATAACAGTTAATTGCATATTTCCCTGTCCACCAATTAGAAGCTGCTTAGTTTCTGTATTTCTTTGGACAATAAAGGTTGGATCTTCATCAGTTAATTTATATAATGATGCTCCAATCTTTTCCTCATCACCTTTAGCCTTTGGCTCTACTGCCAAGAATAGTGTTGGCTGAGGATATTTTATACTATCATAAAGTGTATGATTACTTCTTTCACATAAGGTATCACCAGTTTGAGTAAAATTCAATTTTGCAGTTGCCCCAATATCTCCTGCTTGTATTTCATTGACTTCAAGTTGATTTTTTCCTCTAAGTATAAATAGTCCACCAAGCTTCTCTGATTTATCTTTTGTAGAATTATATAATTCCATATCTTTACTAATCTTACCTGACACTACCTTAAATAAGGTTAATTTTCCTACAAAAGGATCTATTATTGTCTTAAATACTACTGCTGAGAATGGTTCACTTGGATCAACTTTTCTTTCAACCTCTTCATCGTCATGCAATCCCTTAACTACTCCAACATCCTTTGGAGATGGAATGTATTTTTCAATGACTTCTAATAAAAAGTCAACTCCTATAGCTTTATCTGCTGCACCTACTACTAAAGGAACTAAATCTCCACTAGCAACTGCAATTCTTAGGCCCTTAGAAATTTCTTCAGGTGTAAATGCTTCCCCTTCGAAATATTTCTCCATTAATTCTTCGTCTGATTCTGCAATTTTCTCCATTAAACTTTCTTTTATATAGTCTATCTCATCTTTCTGATCACTATTAAGTTCAACTTCTTTTCTTTGTGTTCCGTTATATTCATAAGCCTTTTCATCCAGTACAGATACAAAGCCTTTAAAACTATCTGATACACCAATAGGTAAAGCAAATGGTATAATCTTATCACCAAAGGTTTCCTTTAACTCAGAAACTGTCTTTTGAAAATCTACTTCTTCTTTATTCATCTTGTTAAGGAATATAATCCTTGGTGTTGCATACTTCTCTAGATTTTTCCAGGATTTTTCTGTACCTACTTCAATTCCTGAAGAGGCATCAACTAATAATATTGAGCCCTCTGAAGCTCTTTTAGCACCATACATTTCACCGATAAAATCGAAATATCCTGGTGTATCTAACAAGTTGAATTTTGTATCTTTCCATTCTACAGGAATAACTGCTGTACCAATTGATACCTGGCGTGATATTTCTTCCTTATCAAAATCTGATACAGTGTTTCCATCCTCTACTCTACCTTGTCTTTTTGTTATACCTGTTGCAAATAGTACCGCCTCAGTTAAAGTTGTTTTACCACAGCTACTATGTCCTAGCAAAGCTACATTTCTGATTTTATCAGTTGAATATGTCTTCATTATACATTGCCCCCTTAACCAGCATATTTATTTAAAAGATTTTATTAAAAAACCTATTTAAACTATTCTTCACATTTCACAAAATTTTTAGTCAATTAGAAATAAAAAAAACGGAAAATTCATTACATTTCGATTATATCACAAGGGAAATTATTATCATAGTCTTTTTTATTGCCCTATTTGATTTTCATTGATATACTAATTATAGTAATTAAAGGAAGGAGTTGTTTGTATTGTCAGTTAGTTTTAGAAAAGAAATAGCAAATTTACAACCCTATAAGCCTGGGAAGCCAGTAGAAGATGTAAAAAGGGAATATTCCCTTGATAATGTAATCAAGCTTGCATCCAACGAAAACCCAATAGGCTACTCTCCAAAGGTAAAAGAAGCAATAATCAACACATTAGATAATTTATCAGTATATCCAGACGGAAACTCCACTGAGTTAAAGGAAGTATTAGCTACTGAACTTGGAATAGGTGTAAACGAAGTACTACCAAGTGGTGGTTCTGATGAAATGATTGATTTAATTGCAAAGGCATATATCAGCAAAGATGATGAAGTTATAATGGCAGATATTACCTTTCCAAGATACATACAAACCACTGAGATGATGGGTGGAACCCCTGTTATTGTGCCATTAAAGGATTTTACTTTTGATTTAGATGAGATGTTAAATAAAATTACCACTAAAACCAAAATCATTTGGATATGTAATCCAAACAATCCTACTGGTACAATGGTTACTGAAAAACAATTTGTAGACTTCTTAGATAAAGTTCCTTCTAATGTATTAGTAGTATCTGATGAAGCATATAGAGAATATGTAACTAGAGAAGATTACCCTCATGATACTATAAAACTACTAAAAGATTATCCTAATCTACTAATTATGAGGACTTTCTCAAAGGCTTATGGTCTAGCTGGTATTAGAGTAGCTTATACTATAGGAAAAGAAGATATCCTAGAAAACATAAATAAAGTTAGAGCACCTTTTAATGTAAATATTCTTGCACAAGCTGCTGCAATTGCAGCTATTAAAGATACTGAATTTCTTCAAAGATCTTATGATGTAAATTTAGAAGGAAAGAACTATTTATATAGTGAATTTGACAAATTGGGATTCTATTATGCTCCATCAGAGACAAACCATATATTTGTTAATGTCGGTAGAAATGGACAAGAGGTATTTGTTGAGATGCAAAAAAAGGGAGTTATTATAAGACCTAATATCGCTGACTTTATTAGGGTATCCATAGGAACTATGGAAGAGAATAAAATATTTATAGAGAAATTAAAAGAAGTACTAAGTAAATAAAACAAGGGCTTAGCCCTTGTTTTATTTATTTCAAAATTATTTTCCTAATTCAAAATTTTTATGAAGTGCATTGACTGCTTTGTTTGTAAACTCACTTTCAATTAAACAGGAAATTGTAGTATGAGAGTCAGAAGTCTGAAGTATCTCAATATTTTCCTTAGATAATGCTGATACTGCTTTTGCCATTACCCCTGGTATGCCACGCATTTTATTCCCTATAATAGTCACTTTAGTACAATTGTGAAGTAGTTCGTATTTAAAATCTAGCTTTTTTAAAACTTCTTCTAGTTTATTTGATTGCTTCTCATCTATAATAAAAAATATTTGTCTCGGATAAATATTAATCATATCAATACTAACACCTGAATTTGCAATATTTTCAAATAGGACCTCTTGCTTCTCATATGATAAATCAGAAGGTATTATCTTCACTTGAGTTCTATTATTGATTTGAGCAACAGAAGTAATTACTTTCCCATGATCTTCTCTATAAGATCTTTCCCTGTCATAGTTTGTAACTAGTGTACCACAATAATCAGAAATCGTACTCCTTATAACAATAGGTATATTGGATCTCATGGCAATTTCTACAGCCCTTGGGTGGAGTACCTTGGCCCCATATTCTGCCATCTGAAATATTTCATTATAAAATATTGTATCCAATACACGAGCATCAGGTACAATCTTAGGATCTGCAGTCATTACCCCATCAACATCAGTATATATCTCTACCTTTTCTGCTTTTAACGCTTCACCCATAATAGATGCTGTAACATCACTACCTCCTCTACCAAGAGTAGTTATATCCCCATCTTCTGTTATTCCCTGAAATCCAGCAACTATTGGAATGATTCCTTTTTCTAAACTCTTAAGTATATTTATAGGATTAACATTTAATATCTTTGCATCTGAGAAATTATCATCAGTAATAATACCTGCCTGCCCACCAGTGAATACTGCAGCATCTACCCCTCTAGCCTTTAAGGTATTTGCAAATATTACAGCAGAAATAATCTCTCCACAAGACATAAGAATATCCAGTTCCCTTAGTTCCGGTTCATTTACAGTAGTTTTTGCAAAGTTAATTAAGGTATCTGTTGCATATGGATCTCCTACTCTTCCAATAGCAGAAACTACTATAACTGGACTATAGCCATTTTCTATGGCTGCCTTAATTTTATCTATAGCTTGATTTCTTGTTTCATCATTGATTACAGAAGTCCCTCCAAATTTTTGAATTATTATTTTCATTTTAGTCATCTCCACTGAATTTATATTAAATACTATTTTTGTTTCATACACAATTACCGCCTTTATATATTATAGTTTAAATTTAACCTCTTGTGAATGTTTTTTATTAGCTATAATAACTTCAACCCATAAAGAAACAGTCTACAAAGACTGTTTCTTATGCAAACCATATATTTAATTCTCTCTCCGCACTTACCACAGAATCTGATCCATGTATTATATTTTGTGTAATTGAATTAGCAAAATCCCCCCTTATGGTGCCTGGTGCAGCTATTTTAGGGTCTTTATTCCCTATCATCAGACGAAGTGCTTCTACAACTGACTCTCCTTCTAGCTCCATGGCCATTACAGGACCTTCTAGGATATATTCTATTAGTTCATTAAAAAAGACTTTTTCCTTATGCTCTACATAATGCTCTTCAATGAGTTCTCTGCTAGGTTGAAATAATTTTGCTCTTGTAATTTTATATCCTTTTTTTTCAATCTTTCCTATGATTTCTCCCATAAGACCTCTTCTTACACCATCAGGTTTAATCATAATAAAAGTTTTTTCCATGAAATCACCCCTGTTTTTTTCTTGAGTTAGATATATATTATTATTACCCAATAATAGCAGCTATCTTCATGGAATAAAATAATTGATAATTCTAGCCCTTTGATACAAAAGGATTATCCTTGATGTTAAATCTTAGTAAATAGTCTTTCCCATTCTCCGCATAATCTATATTTATTCTTTTACTTCTTATTATTTGATCTTGTGATACTTTTGCTGCATCTTCTACCCAAATCCTAGGGTCAGTGACTAAATCAAGTCCATAAACTTCCTTGGTCATACCATAAGCCATAACAAATTTGCCTGGTCCATTGCTTAAGTTAATTACTTCTCTCTTTGGTGGACTTTCATATGATCTTTTATATCTATTTTCATACATCTTTTCTATGCCTTCAAGAGGCTCTACAGCACGAATAAGCACAGCACCATGGACTCCCTTTTTCTCTGTTACTATATTAAACAAAAGGTACATGCCATAAATGATATAGATATAAATATGTCCTCCAGCTTCATCTATTATTCTTGTCCTATCAGTCAAACCTTTGTTAAAGTGAGCTCCTTCATCTTTAGCATTGATATAAGCTTCTGTTTCAACTATTTTCCCTCTATATATAGTTTCACCATCTTTATATACAAGAGTCTTGCCAAGCAAATCCCTTGCAACTAATATGGTGTTTCTTTCATAAAACTCTCTAATTAGCCTCATAAAAAATCCTTTCAATTAGCAAATATTTAAGAATTACTCCTCATCATTTATTCCTACTCTCTCAAAGCTTTGATACCTTGTTCCTTGAAATGTTAGCTTACCTATATCACCTTCAACCAACATACCATATTCTTTCCCAGAAATACGAAATTCCATTCTATCTCCTGATTCAACTTCAAAAGTAACATAATATGAGGTGTCAGTTGATGAATGCATGTGATTGTCATGATTATGATTATGGTTTGATGTATTGCTTCTTTTAGTAACTAAATTAGCTGCAACTGTTAATACTGGCTGTTTATTATTTGAGTTCCATTGTCCAACACCTTTTACAACAGTAAAGCTTATTATGCCAAATACAAACAAGAAAAATATTGGAAATATTATACCTATAAAAGAAAACATCAACATTATTCCCTCCTAATCTATCTTTCATTGTACATACTGATTTAACTTTTCTCCAAATTCCTTTTCAATATATAAATCATCTAAGCTCCAAAACTCCTTAAATTTATTATATCTATCTATAGCTTCCTTATTATTCTTATCCTCAGTTTTAATTGCCCTTATTAAGATATTTTTTGGAGTATGCTCCATATCTATAAATTCAAGGAGTTGTACTTGATAGCCTAATATTTCTAGGACATTAGCTCTTAGACTATCAGTCACCAAAGATGCTAATTTTTCTTTTATTATCCCATGGCCTAACATTGGCTCCAATACTGGGTTATCAATCTTATTATAGAATTCATGCTGACAGCAAGGCACTGAAAGTATAGCTTGAGCTCCCCAGTTTACTGCCTTAACCAATGCAGCATCAGTAGCGGTGTCACAGGCGTGCAAAGTTACCACCATATCTACATTATCAAGACCCTTATAATCTTTAATATCTCCATGGATAAATTTTAATTTCTTATAGTCCAGATCTATAGCTACTTCGTTACAAAATTGTATTACATCTGTTTTCAAATCAAGTCCAATAATATTTACATCTAGATTTAATATCTCTACTAAATAATGGTATAGTGCAAAGGTCAAATAAGACTTTCCACATCCAAAGTCAAGGATATTTAATGTTTTGTCCTTCTTTATCTTTGGAATAACATCAGCTACCATTTCTAAAAATCTATTTATTTGTCTAAACTTATCATATCTCTTTGATACAACCTTGCCCTTCTCATTCATTACCCCAAGCCTAATTAGAAAATCGCAAGGTTCTCCATCTTCAATTATATAAGACTTTTTTCTGTTATGAGATAAATCAAGGCTTTCTTTTGAAGCTTTCTTTTTCAATATAGAAACTTTTCCCTTCTTAGATATGAGCAATTGATAGTCGGCCTTCTTTGCAAAAATCATAGCTTGTTTAAATATTTCAGCCAATAGCTTTTTCGTCTCCTCAACAGCATCAGAAGGTGTTAAGTTCTCATGTAATACCTTGTTTTTATACTCATAAGTAAATTGCAATTTTATCTCATCTTTTATTAAGACTGGTTTAATAGTTACTTTATAAAAGTTTTCTTCATCCTTCTTTCTAGGATTACTCAATACTGAATAAATCATCTCTTCATTTAAAATGACTTCCTCTAATAGTTTAAAAATATCATCCATTAAAACTTCTCCTCGATTTAATTAAATTAAAGCTTCTCTACTTTAAGACTTAATAATCCTGTTTTCATAATAAAATTTCTCAAATTTTTATTATACATAGCAGGTACCTTCAGGTTTTTCATTCTTATATTCCACCTTAATGATTTAGTATAGGAACTATATAGTCTATGATACCCCAAAAAGTCTTCTCTTAGTGCCTTTGCCAATGCTAAGGCAGATCTAAATCCGTAGCTTAATCCTTCAGCAGAGCTAGGACTTATAAATCCAGCAGCTTCTCCGATCAATGCAATTTTGTCATTTCCAATACATATTTGATTGGAATTCTTAGGTCTATATAAATGTATACCCTCTATCTTAACACTATTTTCTAATTTAAAACCTTTATCTTTCAATTTCTCCTTTAATAGTTGAAACTTTTCATGCACATTATCATTAGGCTTTAATGCAGAGCCTACAATTAAATGATCTTCCTTTGGAATTGTCCAAGAGTAAAAATCAGTTATCTCTCTATCAAAGATTGCACCATGATAATCTAAGTTGAAATCAGTTTTAAACCATTCTTGTATAGTAATATAAAGATTAGGCTCTGGATAGTTGCTAAATCCTTGTTTCCTAACTTTTGAAAATGCACCATCTGCTCCTACTATTATCTTTGCTCTTTCCTCATATTCTTTTCCATTGTGTATAAACTTTACTGTCATCCCATCTTTAGTATGATCATAGGACTTGTACATACAGTTATAAACAACTTTTACCTCTGAAGGTATTAAGCTAGCCAGCCACCTGTCAAAGGCTTCCCTATCTATATTAATATAGTTTCTTTGATAGTATCTTTCATTGGAATTGTCAAAGTCTAGTACTCGAACTGCAAATAATTGAGGAGTAACTAAGACTGACTTAGGTATGCCTAATCCAAACTTTGCCAACATGAGTTGAGCATCAGGGGCTACTAGTCCACCACATGCTTTTCCTATGTTGTATTCATGATTCTCTTGAAAATCTCTTTTTTCTAAGATTAATACTTTATAGTCTTTTCCAATTAATCTTGCTAGTGTAGCTCCTGCTGGTCCGCCCCCTATGATTATAACATCATACATAAGCATACCCCCTTTACCTAAAATTTAAAAATAATTATTTTATAAATTCTTACAGAAATATTGCTGCCAAAACAAAAGGTATTAATGAGCCTATAGCCCATATCTTTCCTTTGGATTTTGACGTATTATTGTTATCCAGTCTAAACAAATACCAGGATATGAAAAAACTTATTATACCTGATGATATTAATACAAGTAAAGAGATTACTGGATTAATAGAAGTATCTATATTCTCTGCTAAAGCTTGATATGCATCCATGGCATAAGTAGTAGGAAGCAGTTTACCAAATGCTGATACGGATTCAGGCAGAAGGCTAGATGGGAACATCAATCCTCCTATTAACATAGATGGTAAGAACAATGCCTGTGCGAAAATTACAGTTACTGATGTACTATCAGCTATTACCCCTATTAAATTAGCAAATCCTGCAAATGTTATAGTAGATGCTATAAATACTAAAATCAATCCGAAAATACTTGTAGGTAATTCCGCCTTATATAGAATTGGAGCAGATATAAGTATAATTGTTGTAACTATTATTGTATGCATAATAGTTGAAACAGTTGGTATAGCAATCATTGATAATTTAGATACTCCATTGATTTTATAGGATCTAAATATACCACTGTTTCTTGAAGTTACAAAACTATTTGGCATCCCTAGTACAGTACTGACTAATATACTAAATATCATCATAGATGGTATCAAAATATCACCATATTGTGGATTTAGTTTCGGCATAATAGCTCCTATTACAAAATAAAATCCTAGAGGAAATAGATAATTCATTAGTAACAATTCCTTGTCCCTCAAACCTGACTTTAAACCAAATAAAAGATGCATTGAAAATGCTTTCATCGTATCCCTCCTATTGAGGTTATCTCTAAAAATCTCTCTTCTAAGGATGGTCTTTCTACTCTAAGATCAATGAGACTATCCTCTTTTTCTTCAATAAAATTCATTAATTCCATAACTTTTGCACCAGCATTATCTGAATAAAAAACATAGTATTCTTCAACAATTATATCTGTGAGTCCTGCTAGAGCATTCCCAACTGTACGAACTGAAATCTTAGTCTTGGATGATCCAGAGGCCACTATTTTTTTAGGCGTATCTATAACGGCTATTTTCCCTTTCAGTAGAATTGCAATTCTATCTGCCATCTTCTCTGCTTCTGCCATGTCGTGAGTTGCCATAAGTATTGTAGTTCCCTGGTCCTTTAATTCTTTAATCAAACTATGTAGTTCAACCCTAGATTCCACATCTAATGCCGCTGTAGGCTCATCTAAGATTAGAATTTGTGGATTATGACAGACTGCTAAGGCTATGGTTAGTCTTTTCTGCTGTCCTCCAGATAACTCTTTGTACTGGGTATCTAATTTATCAGAAAGTTTCATTCTGTCTAGCAAATCATATCTTGGACTTGTATTATGATAGGCTGAGAATAGTTGCATTGCTTCCTTTACAGTTATTGTTTCCGGTAATCCTGATGATTGAAGTTGAACTCCTATTATATCTTTTAGTTTTCCTGGATTTTTTGATGGATTTACTCCCATAATGTTAATTGTTCCACCATCTGGAGTCCGTAAACCCTCAAGACATTCTAATGTGCTAGTCTTACCAGCACCATTTGGTCCTAAAATACCAAAAATCTCCCCCTTATTTACTTCAAAGCTTATGCCATCTACTGCTATAAATCTTCCATAGGACTTTGTGAAATTATTCACTTTTATTGCTACCCCACTCATGTTATCCCCCCCAGTAATATTTATTTCATTGATTTTATTATTATATCACCTTTCCTAATACTTCACCAATACTATCATTAATAGTAACTAATGCTCTACTAGTATATTGTGTTTCTGATTTGTTTATTAGTACTAATTTGTTACCCCTATAATATTCAACTAAACTAGCAGCTGGATAGACCGTTAGAGAAGTGCCTCCTACAATTAACACATCAGCATTTTTAATATATTCTATTGCCCTGTTTACTATATCCATATCTAAATTTTCTTCATAAAGAACTACATCTGGTTTTATAATTCCATGACATTCATCACATATTGGTATAGATGATCCCTTAAGTACATTGTCTAAAGGGAAATATTTATTGCATTTAGTACAGTAATTTCGATGTACTGATCCATGAAGCTCCAATACATTTTTTGAACCAGCCAATTGATGAAGTCCATCAATATTTTGGGTAATTACTGCTTTAATCTTACCTCTTTTTTCTAACTCAGCTAAAGCAATATGGGCTTTATTGGGTTTTGCATCTGGGTAAATCATTTTAGTCTTGTAGAATTCAAAGAAATCTTTTGTATCTTTTTTAAAACAGCTATGGCTTAGCATATACTCCGGTGGATACTTGGAATTGTTAGATGCAGTATATAAGCCTGCTGCAGATCTAAAATCAGGGATATTACTTTCTGTAGATACCCCTGCCCCTCCAAAGAATACGATATTGCTACTATTTTCAATTATAGATTTTAGTTTTTCAATACTCATATTTTTCACTCCTCAAGATGTGCATTATTTTTAAATCCTTTATCCTTTGATAAAGTACCCTATTTACACATATTGTACTCAAATACTAATTACCCGTACTAGAATATCTCTTAATACTGTAATTCCAGAATAAATACGAAATCAAAAACAAGCCTATTCCTATTGTTGGAGTAAGATACATTAGCCCTCTCCAATACGAATCCAAATCTTGTTTTTGCAAAAAGTATTGTGTTGGGAAATAATTTACAAATGCAAAGGGAACTACATAAATTAAGAAACTCTGAATTATTTTTGGATAGATGCTAATAGGATATTGTGCTAATTTTCTTCCGTTATAATAAAATAATTCCTTTACACTTCTATTTTTTATTGAATAAAAACTAATACATGCTAATATTAAAAATATAGCTCCTTGGATGAGAACCCCACCAATAATAGTTGATATGCAATATAGGACATTCATAAAATTCCATGTGATACCAACCTTGCTTGCAGTAATGATAAAAAGAAGTATCCCCAGCGTTCCATGGCCTATTGCTGCAAAATAATCTGCATCCCATAGGATAACTTGAAATAATAGACCCCTTGGTCTTAGCATAAATCTGTCAAACTCGCCAGTATGGATTAAATGCTCAAAATCCCGAAGCCCTGTAAATAATAAAATTAAAATACCATAACTTAAAAATATAAAACTAAATAAAAATAACATCTCATTTAAATTCCATCCGTTAATATTTGTAAATTTTTGAAATGTAAAGAATATAACTATGATTCCTGTTGATTCTCTTAAAAATACTGCAAATGATCTCAAAACAGCATCCACCTTATATTGAAACCATATTTTTATGACAATCCTGATATACCTAGTAATAAGAAAATACTCTTCTTTAATTGTTTTTGCAATGTTCACTTATTTATCCCCCTTGAATTACTAGCTTTTTAATTGCCTTCTTCCATAATACTGCACCAAAGGTATATAGAATAAGAATCCATACAAATTGCTTGACAAAACATCTTATTATTTCTAATGAATTAACTTGCCCTAAGTAAATTTTAATTGGAATAAAATAAATTGAATCAAATGGTGTAAATCTTATAATATCCAATGCCCACTGAGGCATAAACCATAAAGGAATCATTGTTCCAGATAATACTGATATAAACACATTTTTAATAGTAGAAATACTCCATATATTAATAACCCAAAATGATGTTATTGAGACGATATAGCTAATTCCATATAGGACAAGAAATCCTAGAATCACACTAATAATGAAAGATATAAAGTTAATTATAGAAACTGGTGGCAAAATTTTAATGAACAAAGATGCTATAATTACTGCTGGAAGTAAATTAACAAGAAGTTTAAATAAAACATTCCCTATATTTTCAGCCATCAAGAGACCACTAAAACTAACAGGTTTTAGTAATTCATTTGTTATCTCTCCTTTATTTATCTTTCTATAGACTATGAAATCATCTAAGTAAAAGGCATTTGAAATAGCTAAACTTATAATAAAGCTAGTAATAACCATTTGAAGGGTAATTCCATATAATTCTTCTTGCCCTTGATATAGGGATTTCCAAATTGATATATAAATAAATATTTGCATCAAAGTACTTATAACTCCCATTATGTAATCAAATCTATAAACCATGTTTTTCTGAAAGCACTTTTTTGCATATTGATAGTAAACATTCATGATAAGACTATTCCCCCCTCATAGATTTCTCTAATTATACTTTCTATATCAGGTTCTTTAATTGTTAAATCTTTTATATCATATTTTTCTGTTAATTGAGATATCAAATGCTGGACTTGAACAATATCTTTGTTAAATTGAAATCTTTTTGTATTTAAATCTTCGTATACTATTGTAGTTTTGGGAATGTTTATGTTTGCATATTCTTTTACAAACTCTACCTCAAGCTGCCTGTCTTTACCATATCTGCTTTTTATTTCACTAACCAAACCATCATATATTTTTTCCCCTTTGTCTATGATAATCATCCTATCACATGTTTTCTCAATATCTTGCATATCATGAGTTGTAAATAACATGGTGACATTTGTTTCTTTGTTAATTTTATTTAAGAAATTTCTTACATTTTCTTTTGCAACTACATCTAGCCCTATGGTTGGCTCATCTAAGAATAATACTTCTGGTTCATGTAGTAATGAAGCACCTATATCAGCCCTCACTCTTTGTCCTAAACTTAATTGTCTAACGGGTTGCTCTATAAATTCATTGACGCCCAGTATCTCATTAACCATATCCAAATTCTTCTTAAATGTACTATCCGATATTTTATATATATATTTAAACATTTCATAACTTTCAATAACGGGTAGATCCCACCATAGTTGGGATTTTTGTCCGAATACTACCCCAATCTTCTTCACATATTCTTTTCTATTTTTATAAGGTATCATATCATAAACTTTAATATCACCACTTGTTGGATGCAATATTCCTGAGAGCATCTTAACTGTAGTTGATTTACCTGCTCCATTTGGTCCTATAAATCCTACCATTTCACCTTTTTCAATTGTAAAATTAATATCTTTTACAGCCTCTTTTATTTCATACTTAGGAATAAACAAATTGCCAATAGTACCAATAAATCCTCTACTCCTCTTGCTTATGTTATATTCTTTGCTTATGCTTTTAACCTCTATTAAAGACATGAAAACCACCCCTGAATTATCTATTTTCTAAACTCACCTAAATATATGCCTTTTCCCCTCTCATTTTTATAATTTTACTACTTCAATGTTACTTCTGGATCATCTTCATAGGCTGACCCCATTAAGCAAAGTTTATTTAATATCAATGCAAACAACATGTACAGACTCTTAAGTCTTTCAACATCCTTAATTACGCCTACAGTTTGAAAATAAAGCTCATCAGCTCCATCTGGAAAATCCGTACCAAACCAACCTTCATCATCTTTTACTTCAAGATATATATTCTCCTGAGAATTTATAAGCTCACGGATTTTTTCACTTGAAAATAATTCTTTCAATTTCACCTCATCATTTCCCTTTATAATAAACTTATCATCAAACTCTGGATATCCTATCTCCACATCTTGCATACCAAAGCTTTTCCCTATATCACTAAACCAGCCGCTCTTATAGATTTTAAAGTTAAAGCCATCCTTATTTAAATATGGTGCTCTTATTCTTGTATATGTCGTACTTGTTTTTCCTGTAGATTGTGTATAAGTGTCCAATGTAACTACCCAATTTTCAAACCTAGCAACTACTTTTTTCCCTTTCCAAAAACCTTCATTTACAAAATCCGCTCCGATTTCGCCTGCAAATTGATTCCATATTTCTTCTTGATTAGGTCCAAAAATACCTCTTAACAAACTCATTACATCTCCCCCTCATTACTAAAAAAATATATAGACATGATATCTTCTATGAATCTTTATTTCAATAGTCTAATATGCCTAAGCCATATTTTGAATTTATCTAGTTTTTTTCTTCCCCAGCCTCTATTATCAGTTAACAAATCAATACCACTTGATTTGCCTATATAAGCTACTACCTCATACACCGTCATTTTATTGGTGTAAATGTGTTCTTTAAAGGTCGGATTAGATAAAGCTTCTATACATCTATTGATCTGCTTAGCAGGCCAAGAATTTTTACCATCTCCTCTTTTTCTTAGCCTTTTAATTAATGTTTCTTTATCAGCCATCAAAGTAAAATGTTTAATATCAATACCCTTTTCCCGCAATTTTCCAAGTATTTCATTATGATATAGCTCACTTGTTATTGTCATGGGTACTATAATTGTTCCCTCATAATGTATACTCATATATTCAAGCATTCGGTAGTTAAATTCTCTCCAAACTGAGAAGTCTTGAAAATCGTTGAGTTTCATTTCCTTAGGTATATTACTTCGAATAAAATATCCTACTTCCTCTGGATCATATACATATGAATTCTCTATTCGCCTATTTAATTCATATGCTGTATTTGTTTTTCCACTTCCAAATGCTCCATTAATCCAAATAATCATAAATGCCTCCAAATATATAATTATTTAAAATTATATTATTTCCTTAAAACATGCCAGACATCATTCCCAACAAATCCACAACTTCTATATAATCTTTCTGGATTTGTTAGATTATCCACTTCTCCAGAAACAGTAGTGAAGTTAGTGTATGGATTCAATCGTTTCAATAACTCTACTACCAATACCTTACCTAATTTCTTACCATGATAGTCTGGAAGTACTTGAATCCACTCCAAGGCTCCCTCCTTAATATTCAGATCCAATTCAGCCATTCCTAGGGCAACAGGTCTATCTGTTTTTTTCTCTATTATCCATATCCATAAATTATTATTAAATACGGGATGTTTAGTCCATTGAATTACTTCATTTATATCTGGCTTGATATCGTCATAACAACTACATATTAAATCCGAAACCATTTGCAATTCATTATTAACATTAACTTCTCTAATATAGTATTCTTCTGGAATATTAATGTCTATAATGTCTCTATTATTATGCAATAGCTTGAAATATGATTTTTTATTGGTGAACTGCTCTTTCATATTATCATTCAGTTGGGATTGATGAACTAAAAGCATGTTAAATTGCTTTAACTCTTCCTTACTTATATCTATATAATCTCTGTCCCAAAATGTATGTAACATAGTCTCATTCCAAATCTTCAAACTTTTAACCTGGTCCTTTTCCATTGAAAAATTACTATGAAAATTATCAATTTGCCCAAGTGTCTTCCACAATGCGGTGGCTTGTACCCTACATGGATTATCAATATATGCTTTTGTCAATGCTTGTGAAAATGATTGTATTTCCATTGTCTTTCCTCCATAAATCAATTATTCTAAGTGAGAAGTATCAGCTTCTAATATAATGCTAGCTTCTTTATCATTGATTTCAATTATGGTAAGAGAAGTTCCTTGTAAAAATGGTGGATTCCATAGTTCTTCTAGTGGGAGGTTTTTAATAATAGCATATATTGCTTTAATGACAACTGCATGAGATACTATCAGTACATTTTCCCCTTTAGAGTTATTGATAATGTCGTCCAGTACAGATTTAACTCTTGTAAATAAATCTTCAAAACTCTCCCCCTCAATTGGCTTATATAAGTGAGGCTTATTCCAGAAATTAAAATGCTCTGTTGGATACAATTCTTTTATATCATCATGCATCATGCCTTCCCATTTTCCAAATCCCATTTCCTTAAGAGAATCAATTAAAAGAATTTCAGTATCTTTGTCTTGTCTAATATGTTTTGCAGTATCTATAGTTCTACCTAAAGGGCTAGAATATACATAGTCAAAATCAATATCTCGCAATCTATATCCAAGTTTTTTTGCAGCTTCAATACCATTGTCAGCTAAGCCAGAATTCTTCCACCCCTGCATTCTACCCTCTTTATTCCATTCAGTTTCTCCATGTCTAGTTAAATATATTTTCAATTATGCTCCTCCATTCAAATACTTTCGATCATGCTAAAAACTATCTCTGCTGATTTATTAGCTGCTATTGCTTCAAATTCCCTATAGGTCATTGTAGCGTCATCATCGGCATTATCTGAAATACTTCTAATGATTATAAAAGGTATATTGTTTATATGGGCAACATGTCCTATTGCAGAACCTTCCATTTCTACGCAATGGGGTGAATAGTCTCTAATTAGTTTTTTCTTTATTTCACTATCTTCTATAAAACTTTCTCCACTAACTATTCTTCCAATATGATAATTCCATTCTGGACTATGATATAATTCGCATGCCTTAACAGCAGCTTCAATTAATTCTTCATCAGCTTGAAAATACTCCTTATAAGGAAAGCAGCTTTCCATTTGTCTTTTTCTTACATCATGATGTGTAACATTATTAGATATTACTATATCGCAGATTTTAACTGATTCATGCAATCCACCAGCAATCCCAGTATTTATAATGCCATCTACATGGAATCTATCGATTAGAATCTGTGTACATGCAGCTGCATTTACCTTTCCTCCTCCACAAGATGTTATGATGATACTTTTGTCGTCAATAGATCCTAAGAAGAAGTCAAATCCAGCAATAGTTTCTTTTGTATTTATATCAAACTTACTTTTCAATAACTCAATTTCTACATCCATAGCTCCTATAATACCAATTTTTTTCATAGTTAACTCCTCCTATAAGTATATCCCTGATATATTTCCTATAACATTGCATATTCTTCTTTAGTATAAAATGTATTAGATCTTAAGTATTTAGGAATACTTTGTTCTTCACCATTTATTATAATGTTAGCATATTTTCTTGCTATTTCTAGACAATAGATATGATTGTTTCCTAATACTTTATCAATGCATCTTAACCTTATTTTCAAATTATTATCTAAGTTGAAAATATCAAAGAGAGTCAAGAACTTTTTACATCTACCTTTAAATGCGAACTCAGGATCAAGATTCTCAAGGTCTCCATTATCAAATATAAAATCAACTTGGAACCATCCATCAACAAACGACAGGTCAGTTTTACAAAATTCTTCTACATACTGTCTACTTTGGTTAGCTCTTGATATCCTTGAGAACTCTTCAAGTTCGTCAATGAAAGCTAAGAATTCACTTGTGTCACTTATGCTTTTTATTTGAAATCTAGAACATGTATGATTTGTTATAGCATTAAGTATGTCGTGCATAGAAATGAACTTAGTGACATCAATCTCATCCTTAATAATGTTTTTATAATCGTTATATTTAAACTTGAATGTACTAAAAGAATAAATTGTTTTCATTAATAAAAATGCACTCATAATACCATGCTCATAGTGTTCAAAGTCATTGGAAAAACTTAAATGTCTCGTAAAATCAACTTTTATTGCAATGCCTACTCCTTCATTCATATATTGTTGAAGTTTTTTACACTCCATTTCGCTTAATTTATCAAGTTCATTATCATTAATAGTTAATTTCCCATCTTCCTCAACAAAAACCTTATCAACTATTTTTCCTGCCTCACTTCCTTCATTAGTGTCAATAGCAAAATGTATATCCATTCCATAGCACATAAACTTGATAAAATCATTAATATAACTTTGCTGAACATCAGTATAGTTAAAATTAAATTCATCATAATTATTCACATGAAAGTAAGGTAGAATTTTTTGAATAGATTTATTAATCTTGCCTACCTTTTTTATAGGATATCCAAGATCATGTGTCAATGAAGTTACACACCATATTGCTTCTTCATTGCTTGCTAAATTACTTACAATGTCTGATACATAAAGAAAATCTTTAAAAAGAACATTGTGTTTAGAAGCTCGGAATTGACTATCATAGCCTGCAATCATTTCTTGTATTTGTTTGTATTCATTAGCTACAATATCTTTATAATCATCATTTTTCTTAATATATTCACCAAGAAAATAAACCCAAAGACTGTGCATAGTATGATCCCTATAAAATGAGTCAGACGCAAATATTAGCTCTTCAAAATTCACATACTCATCAAAATATGAAAAGATATCATCATAGCCGCGTTTATCAGGATCTATAAAGCTCATAGCTGCTTCAAAAAGAAGTTTCCACAAGTTCTTAGATATGCTAATTTTATTGTGCATATTTTCTTCTTTTATCAATAAATTAATTTCTTCTGAAATCCTATTTTTAAAAGTATCTTTGCCTTTCAAAAATCTTACATTATCATTTTTTATCTGTTCTAAATAAAAGCGTAGAACAATTTTCTCATCCACATGTGCCATTTTTCATTCCCCCAGTATCTTAAATATTCACCAATTTACATAAAGTCTAACCTACCCCCCAGATATTCTCTGGAGGCTAGGAACAGACATTAAAGTTTACCTACTGGAGCCATATATACTACAAACTCATCTTCTCCGTCTACTTTTACAATTTCATCCATAAGACCTTGATCATACGCAGCTATAGCACAAGTCCCTAATCCTAATGCCTCACAGGCAATATATAAAGCATGACATATGTGTCCAGCATCTATAAGCATTACCTTATGGGAAAGCTTGTCGTATCTCCATTCTCCTCTATAGGGTATGCAGCTCCAAATAAAGTTTACTGCTGCTGTACTAGCAAATTTCTGCCCCAAGGTTCCATCTGTTATCTTTTCCTCTATTGCTTCCTCTTCATATAAAAATAAAAGTTTATGCTCTAGGGCAAGATATCTATACATACCTTTTTTAAGTCCCTTTATATTTTTCACAGCCAAATATGTTTCATATGGATGCCTTGCTCCAGCTGATGCTACAGGTCTAACAGCTGCATAATTATCTCCCCTAATTTCTTTTACACCTTGGGTTGCCCATAAAAGATAAGATAGCTCCTCTATTGTCAAAGATTCCTTGGAATATTCACGATTGCTCTTTCTATCTAATATACAGTTATGTATATCTTTTTTTACTATAATATCCCTATCTACTTTAGGCAACTCAATTATTTCAGCATTGTCTTCATATGGTTTTTGAAGTGGAGGCTGAGGTAATTGCTTATTCTGATCTGATAAGATATCCTCCATAAAATTTGATTTCATAAAATTTCGGTTGTCTCTATATCTTTCCATTGTAATCTCCTTTGTAATAAATTTTTCTATTAACTATTCCAAATACCATTTCAAAGAAAACTTTTCCCCGCTTATTTTTTCGAATAATTCTTCGTATTTATATAATCCTGATTGCTCTATTACTTCACTAATTAGAAATTCACCAAATTCCTTTGCTTTGTCTGTTATAGAATTTACTTCATATTTTTTGCAGAAGACTTTTCTAAGCATTTCACATGTTACATCTCCCATGAAATAGTTGTGCATATAGATTGGGTGAGTTGTATAGTGGATTCTATAAGCAAATGGTGGTGCCTCATCAAATGGTTTATCTCCGAACAAGTCACCAAACACCTTGAAATATAAATTGTGTATATCATCTATTGATTCAATATCATTTCTATATAATTCATGATCAAAGAATATATTTCCAATAAATCTTAGATAGTTTAATTTTTTGTATTCCCCTAGCTCCTTAAACTCTAGCTCAACAGATTTATCAAAGAAACTCTTGTAAAATATTTCATCATATAGAAAACTGCCGAATAAATTAGCAATTCCTTCTGTTACAATTCCATTTCCTCCAGCATTCAATAATATTTCTTCTGGTTCAAGCAAAAATGAATGTACGCCATGTCCAGTTTCATGGAGTAATACCCCGTATTCATGATATTTGTTCTTCACATTTGCAAGTATTCTAGAATCTACTCCATGTTTTATAGGGAAATTATATCCCCATTCAGATTTATTTTTTCTCGAAAAAATATCATAAGTAATATTAAATTTATCTAAATCTAAGCCAAAATTCAAGAAAAACTCCCTTAGAATTTCATAGTAATTAGACATATCTACTGTAGATTTTTGAGCTGGAGCAATCTTGCCCAATATATAATCTTCATCCCATGGCATCATTTCATCCGAATTTAAAAATTTCTTAGCATATTCTCTTCTTTTACTATTTAATTTTTCTATATAGGATTTTAGTTCATCCTTCCATCCATCAAATATTCTTGAACTCAATTCATTCTCTTTTAAACTATGTTCAACAAAGTCCTTGTCTCCGCAGGCTAAAGCATATTCTTTCCTCATATTAATTAAATCTATAAATCCACCATCAATTAAAGGTTTATTTATTTGATTTCTTGCAAAATAAGCTTTCTTTCTTAATTCTCTATTTTCTTCATTAGATAATATTTGAGTTAGTTCAACACTTGATACTTCTTTACCATCTAATTTAAATCTAAATGTGTTAAGTATCATGGATAATTCATTAGTTTTATTTTGAATCTTGAGATTTAATTCATTTAGTTCATCACTTAAATGATATGGCTTGATTATATTATAAGCAATTTCTACCTTTCTCTTATCCACATGATTTAATTCTTTATTTTTATATTCTAGTACTAAATTATAATTATCTTTGTTTTCAAGAAAATCATTCATTTCTTTATAGGCCTTTTCAATACCGAAATCATAGCCTGCAGTATATTGAACCCACATTAGCTTAGATAAGTTTGTTTGCATTTCATTAAGTTCTTCTGCCATTCTTAATAGTTTTTCCAAGTTTACTTCCCCCTTATTATTTAAACTGTTCTATTTATCATAATCACTTGTAGAAGATTCATATATATTAACTATTCTACATTTATTGCTAAATTCCTTCTTTTTGCAAATAATATTTCTGTTCCTTGAGAATATTGATATAGCTAAGCCATAATGATACAATAACATCAAATAAACTACAAGTCTAATAGATAAGGAGAACCCATGATATATAAAAAAATTGTAAAAGGTATATTTTTAAAGAGACCTAATCGTTTTATTGCCCATGTATTAATAGATGGAAAAGAAGAAATTGTACATGTGAAAAATACAGGAAGATGCAAAGAGCTACTTTTGCCAAACACTAAGGTTATTTTAGAAGACTGTTCTCATAATCTAAATAGAAAAACAAAGTACTCCCTTATAGCTGTTTGGAAGGATGATATGTTAGTGAATATGGATTCTCAAGTGCCTAATGCAGTAGTCTTTCATGCCCTTAGTGAAAATAAAATTAATGGTATTGAAGATTTAACAAAATTAAAAAGAGAAGTTACTTTTGGTAATTCTAGGTTTGATATTTACTTTGAAACTAAAGATACAAAAGGCTTCATTGAAGTAAAAGGTGTGACTTTAGAAAATAATCATATTGCCATGTTTCCAGATGCCCCAACGGAGCGTGGCACTAAGCATGTACTAGAAATGATAGAAGCTGTACACCAAGGATATAAGGGAATCATATTCTTTCTAATACAAATGAAAGGTCCAAAACAGTTTAGGCCTAATTGGGAGATGGACAGGAATTTTTCTGAGGCCGTAAAGTTAGCTAGTGAAAATGGAGTAGAGGTATTAGCCTATGATGCAATTGTGAATAATAATAGTATAGAAATAGGTAGTCCAGTAGAAATAGATATTATTTCAATCTAATGTAGACTTTCTCTTAGTCCTTCTCTCTTTCCAAATAGGTAACTACTGCTAAGTATAAGTTCCCCTGCTGACTATAGTCTATATCTATTAATTCTAAGATTGATTCTTCATTTTTACATATCCAATCCTCTACTTTTTCTTTAAGAATAGCTCCATCATCATAGTCAATTATATACATGTGCTTCATTTCATCACTCCTAATATAGTATTATAATTATTATATTAACTATATTAGAAAAAGTTTCCTTGACTATTGGTGAATTTCTTTATTGTTTGAAATATTGATTGAAGCTATTTATAGTGATACAATTAAATCATGGAAAAAATCAAAATAGACTTTTTTCATGACTTGTGAGGTGATGTAATGAAAATTTATGTAGATGCTGATGGATGTCCTGTTGTAGATATTGCAATTAACCTTGCTAAAGAATATAATCTTGAAATAATCGTAGTCAAAAATTATGCCCATATAATTCATGATGACTATGCTAGCATTGTAACTGTAGATATATCTCGTGATAGTGCAGACTATTATATAGTAAACAAGGCACAAAAAGGTGATATAGTAATTTCTCAAGACTATGGATTTGCCGCTATGGCTCTTTCTAAAGGAGCTATCTGTATTACTCAAAATGGTCTAGTTATATCATCAGAAAACATAGATGCTATACTAAATAGTCGGCATTTTAATCAAAAGTTGAGGCGTGAACAGAAAATTTATACCAAAATGAAAAAACGCTCACCTATGGCAAATATTCAATTTGAAAACAACCTAAGGGATTTAATCAACTCTCTACTGAAATAGTACTTTTTTAAAAATCTATAGAATAATAAAAGAATCCCTAGTAAAATCATCTTTTACTAGGGATATTTTTTATTAAAATTTTCCATTGGCTCTATATATTATAAAACCTTTACCTTAGCTAAAACCTTATATCCTACTAACAGAGCTATAAAATAAATCATACCTACAAATCCGCTAACCTTTAATCCGATAAATATAGCTGCCAGTATCATCAATGGATGTATGTCTAATGTTTGAGAAACTATTTTAGGTTCAATTATTTGTCTTACAACAGTAACAACTAAAAATAATACTATCAATCCAATAGCAACAAAGGACTTGCCTATGACAAAATTATATATAATAAGTGGAATAAATATGAGTATCATGCCTATTACTGGAAGTATATCAAAGAGTGCGCAGATAATACTTAAAATAACTGCAAAATCAATCTTTAGTAAACTAAAACCTACTAAAACCTGTACAAAAGTAATAAAGACTACCAATGAATAAGCCTTTGCATATCCTATGGTCATAGATATTCCTTCTTTAATAATGTTTTCCATCTTTGATTTTCCATCTGAAGAGAAAACAGAATAAAATCTACCACTAAATACTTTAAGATCCTTAGAGAATAAATAAGTGGCTATAAATGTAATAACTGCAATCAATAAAACTGAAGGAAGGCTTAATACTGCTGATAAAACCGTATTAAGAGCTTTTATAGTAATATTCACTAATTGTGATAATAAGGTTTGCAGATATCCGTATATCTTAGATACCACTACAGGGTCAATTTGACCTACAATTTCTGTAATCTCAACGAATAGTTTGTCAATGTATACCACCATACTATCAATACTTGGTATCTTTGCTAATAATAATATGGATTCGCTTGTTACCTTGTAAATAACCAAAGTCACAATGAAACTCAATATAACAAATATAATGGTCGTTGTAATAATAGCAGAAATTCCACTTGAAATCTTAAGTCTTTTCTGTAGAAAAAAGTTAAATCGTTTCGTAGTTAATGCTATGAAAAAACCTAAGACAAAGGGCAGCGTATATCTTAGAGTATAAAAAAATAAAACGAACAACAATGTGAAAACTAGTATAAAAATCCCAGTTCTCTTTAATTTTGTAATAAATACGGTATCTAACATTTCTTGCCCCCTTATATAGTAATCAGATATCTATCTTGATAATAAAATAACATCAAGAATCTTTCCTATTACCAACTACTTATTTATAGTAAATTTCTTTTTTACTCTACAATACATATTATAACACTAATTTCCCTGATATACCTTCTTTTTTGAAACTAATTTATGGAGTAAAGTTAAAAAATGAAACAAGGTAGATAGGAAATCTATCACCTTGTTTCATCTAGTATAATATATTTAATTGTAATTATTTTATGATTGTAGTAGTTAGACCCTTTCTTAGAACAGCTTTTTTCTTGTTCTTCTTTTCTTCAAGGTCTTGATACTCATATTTCCAACTTAGTTTTCCACTAAGTACCTTTGAATCATAATCATCCAGTATAAATTTAACTTCTTTAGCTAGCAAGAATAGAGCGAGTATATTTGGTATAGCCATTATACCCATAGACATATCTGCTAATTGCCATACAAAAGTAGGATCTATCATTGTTCCTACTACTAATGCTGCAATTACTATTCCTTTAAATACTTTTATAGTTAACTTGTTACAACCAAAAACATATTTTACATTGGATTCAGCAAAGAAATACCAGCCTACTATTGTAGTCAGAGAGAAGAATGATAAACATATTGATAAGAACATTCCTCCGAAGCTGCCAAACCCTGTTGCAAAGCCAGTTTGAGTCATTACAGTTGCTGATTCAACCATTTGTGCAGCTGGGATACCCGCGTCATATGAACCAGATGCAAGGTTTACCATAACTGTTGATAAACATATCAAGAAAGTTGATATAAATACTCCTATCATAGCAGTAAATCCCTGTTCTGCAGGATGCTTAGCATCAGCTACTGCATGTGAATGTGGTGTTGAACCCATTCCTGCTTCATTTGAGAAAAGTCCTCTAGCTAAACCAAATCTAATAGTCTGTTGAAGAGTAATACCTAATACCCCTCCACCTATTGCTCCTGGTGTAAATGCACCAACAAAAATACTCTTTAATGCAGGGCCAAAGCTTCCAAGATTCATAATTATAATTACTAAACTACCTAATATATAAGCACCTGCCATGACTGGTACTACAGTTTCTGCAAAGGAAGCTATTCTTCCCATTCCACCCATTAAGATTAGGGCAACTATTATAGATAATCCTACTGTAACCGCTACTACTGGTACATTGAAAGCAGTACTAACTGATCCTGCCACTGAATTTGATTGTACCATTATACCAACAATTCCTAATGCTAAAATTGCAGTTATGGAGAAAAACAAAGCCATTCCTTTGGATTTCAAACCATTCTTTATATAATAGGCAGGTCCACCTACTAATTCTCCATCTTTTGTTTCTCTATACTTTTGTGCTAGAACTGATTCACTGAAAATTGTTGCCATTCCAAAGAATGCAGATACTAACATCCAAAATGCAGCTCCTGGACCACCTGCTGCAATTGCGGTAGCTACCCCTACGATATTTCCTGTACCAACTTGAGCTGCTACAGCTGTTGATAAAGCTTGAAAAGGTGACATCTTTCCTTCTTCCACTTCTTCCTTATTAACTATCCCTGCTACCATCCTCTTCAATGCAGGAAACAATCTGGTAAATTGTGGAAATTTAAGCTTTATGGTAGTATATATACCAACACCTATAAGTGCAAATATCAATACATAATCCCATAAAATGGTGTTTACGAAACTTACAATCTCTTTAAATAATTCCATTATACATCCTCCTCTTTTAAGTTCGGTAAGTACTTTTACTTTCTTGCTTTAACTAAGTAGATGATAATGAGATTATAAATGACGACCTTCAAATACCTATGGAAAGTTTCAATTTGAAATAGAATATTATAAAATTTGTCTATAATAATTATTGTGTAGATAAAAAAAATAGATAAGAGTTTAGTTCTTATCTAGCTTTTTATTGCTCTATTTTGCTATAATAAATTATTCCATCTATAAATTTTTTAATATTTACCTTCCCTCTTTTCTTACTTTTACCTCTAATGAAATCCATCTCTGTTTTAAGCTGTTCAAAATTATATAATCCATTGGAGTATTCTGTGAATATTTCATTCATATAGTCTTCTATTCCAATATTTGCCAGGTTTATCATCCCCACAGTGGCAGTTCTTCGAATTCTTTGTTCCATTGTTTTAGGATTATCATTAAAAAGACTGCAAAGTTCTTTTACAGTAAAGTCTGACATATCTTGATTGGTATCAATTAAATATTTAGCTAATTCAATAATATCTTGGCTTCCAGACTCTCCAATAATCCCAATCCTCTGCATTACCCTCTTAATGCCTAGTGTATTATCGACTGTTTGTTTTTCTACTTTTTCGAAACTATTATCATTAGAAAACAAGCTTTCTATCTTTGCTAGTTTTTTATTCATACTGACCTTTTCTATAACCTTTTTAATCACAGTTTCCACTTCTATGGCATCGATAGGTTTAGATATATAATATTCTATTCCACTTTGATAGGCCTTTGATATTAAATCTTTGGAAGAAACCTGAGATATCATTATATATTGAATATCAGGAAGGACACTTTTAGCTTCTCTTACCAGGGTTATACCGTCTTTTCCAGGCATAAGTAGATCAACTAGAACTATGTCAGGTCTCAATACTTCTATATCTTTTAAAGCAGTTATGCCATCATTGGCAGTCCCAATCACTTCGCCTAATCTTTTGTCCATAATTATCATTTCTAATATTCTTATAATATTTACACTATCTTCAACTATATATATATTCATTTTAACTTTCCTCCAGTGAATTTCTAGGAATCAATATATAAAAACTAGTACCACTTCCTACTACAGAGCTAACACTTACCTTCCCATCTAACTGTTCTTCTACTATATCTTTGACTATACTAAGACCAAGACCCCTATTAACTTCTCCTGTGCTATAATTAATCTTAGTGGAAAATCCAGGTGAGAAAATATTCTTTATGCCCTCTTCATCTATGCCTGTTCCTGTATCATATACTATAAAGCGGTGTTGATCCTTATCTATCTCATGGCTTACACTGATCTTAGCCTTCTTTTGTGATTCTGGAATAGCATCCATGCTATTCATTATTAGATTCCGAAGGACAGACATTAAATAATAGTGCTTTGAAGTATAAAAATTCTGTCCAATATTAAACTCAAGGGTAATATCTCGTCCTAATAATCTTATCTCTCTTTCCATAGTACCAGAAAGTATGCCAATTATATCAGCAAAATTCATTCCTTTATCATTAAGCTCATTCTCCATGATTTCTCTCATGCCACGGATTACTAATCCATTTTCCTTCTTTATCTCATGCACATCTCTAGCAATATTTAATGCACTATTTCCCCAGTTTTCTTTATCCTCATCAAGATTTATCTTTTCAAATAAAGAATATGACTCAGACATTACTTTTTCAATGTTATCCATGTTTTTTTCAATCCAATACATCTCTGTTTTCAGTTGAGATGTGAGCCATAAAAGTCTTTTATATCTATCCTCATGTTCTTCTTTTAATAAAAGCATTTTATAGTATTTAAATCCATTTAATACTAGCCATACTATAATAGAACGGATTAGACTAACAATCATTAATGTTGGTACAAGACTCCATTGAAAAGCAGAAATATCTACTATATTCCTTGCAAAAACTTCTAAAAGATTAGCAACAAAATCGCTTACCACCATAATAATTAGGGCAAGATTGATGTTGGTCTTATTAGTCTTCCTCATTAGTATGGAATAAATAATAGAATAAAAAACATAGAATAATATTTCATAAAGATATGAGACTACTACAAGATCTAGGTTTCCATTTGATATGTAATAAACTATCAGCCGTGATAAATATACCATTATACCTGATAAAACACCTGTTGAAATTGGTTTTAAATCTACATAGTAAAAAAGAAATACTACAAAAAATATTATTCCCGTTGAAACCTTAAAATCGCTATTTATTAATCCAATACTTACTTGTGAAGCTATTGCAACTATTAAAGAAACAAAAAACATCCTAGTATAACGTTTCAAATGAAACCACCTCATAATTATTATACAAAATTAGGATAAAGATTACCATTATATTATTATTCATTTACTCAAAATCTATTATACTCATCCTAATCTAATTCTGCATAGTAGTCATATTTACAAAAAGGGCATTTTGGGTAATCTATATCATGAGTTTTACCACAACTAGGGCATTCCATTTTTGCAATCTGGTCTTCAACTTGTTCTTCTATTTGAAAAAATTCAATCTTACCGCATTGATTGCATGTATATATAGCAACTTCTAATGCTCCCGCTATAAGATTAGAAATATCACCCCATATTAATCCATGTTCCCCAAGCTGTATTTTCTCATCCCTAGTATGTTCCATAGAGCTCCCACATCTTAAACAATCTAACTTTCTACTCATAAAAACACCTCCCGTTATATATACTATTCTACAAAACCTTCCAAAGCCCTTCTTTTCTTATTTTAATATTTTACCTCTCCTTTACTTTCACAGATATGTTTCCATTTCAATAAAGTCTTCATATACAGTCTTTTCCTTAAAGCCCACAGATTTGTACAGCTTTTGAGCCTGAACATTAAAGCGGTTAACTCCCATTGTGAGATATTTACAACCTTGGGACTTTAAGTATTCAAGCCCATTTGTCATCATAATTTTGCCAAAACCACGGTTCTGATATTTTTTGTCTATTAGAACACTTTCTATATAGTACTTTTCATTCTTATTGTCGATACTAAATGCTACCAAGCCAATAGAACGCTTGCCTTCCATGAGTATAAACAGCTTGTGTTTATATGCATAAGCTATGCATATAGCCTCCTGTGCATTGCTCATATATTCCAGTTGTCCATCTTCTATTGATAATTGAATTGCATCCCACACATTTGCTTTACCATAAGGCACCAATTTCGTATTCTTTGGATAGACAAATGCTGCAGCTGCCTCTGAACGAAACTCTTTACGAAACTGGCTTACTCCTCCATTTGTGGAGCGTACAATAAGTTCACTGTTCGTTAAGTGAAGCAGCCCTAACTCAGATTCCCAATCCAGATATAGGTAACAAGCCCAGCCAAGATTACCATAAGAAAAATCACGGGCACTGAGCCATCCAGACACAGAATTGAATGCTATACTCTGCTCAAAAGTAGCAGTGGTAGTAATGGCCTTCCATGCTTTTTCAGATAGTAGTTGCTTTTTTAAAACAGCTACAAGTAACTTTTCAGCCTCAGCATAATTTATTGCAAATGTATACTTCGTATCCTCTTCATATTCACTATTCATGTAAGTAGTCATGTGATATACTGCATAGGGCTTGGTATTTACTTTTAAATATTCACCATAAATACCCAGTGGCCCCAAAATTGCAGTTCTAATATAATCTGGCAGATTTTGACCAGATGCCCGCTCAATAACTTCACGGATGAACACTGTTTCTGTCATGTTGTCAAGATCGTCTGTTGGCTCAGTTCCTGGAGCACAAGTCAGCTCTTTTCCATTTGCAAAATCAATTGCATCTTTAAATGTCCATGGATGGGTAAAAATCTTACGATCTACAAGATTACATTCTTCATCACTTAATCCTTGATAGCTAGCATCTGTCTGTTGCAATTTCATGATTCCACCGTTAAAGAAATCTGGAATACCACTCTGCTTTAAGCAAAGCTGATTGAATGTAATTTCAGATGCGTGAGTATATTCTGGAATATACTTGTCCAGCTTATCCACAAGTTTTAACTTCTTTTCATCAATCAACTTCCCTATGCACAATCCCATTAAAAATCGGCTGTTAAAGGATAACAGATAAGTACTTTCTTCTGTAATTGGTAACTCTTTTTCTCTATGAGCAAGACCATAGAAGTTCTTATGATAACATTTCCCCTCTTTATAAACAGCCACTGCTCCAGCTGCTCCCCATATACTAGCGCATTCATCTATTCTTTCACTTAATTCTATTTTATTAACCATCAGAAATAACCACCTCTCAGAATTTCATTTTTGTTATTCAACCCTGTATCAACCTGTTTTCTTATAATATAATCATTTACTAGTAATTTGTAAGCACATAATCCATTCTGTTACACCCTATAGTATGAGCAACTGAACTGCATTTTGCTCTTAATAGAAAAAATATAGTCTTGTCTTTAATACTACTCAATGTTTCAAAATTAGCCTGTCCCTTGCTTATAACGAGATCAGCTTTATGAAATTCATCCATAAATGCACTTGAGCAATCTTTTAATATTGTTCCCTGTGCAGAATGTCCATTGTCAATGACTTTAACCAAATCTATAAGACCTGTACTTATTGCATCTTCCATAGTAGCATCATTAACTATTGGACCTCCCTTGACAACATATGTGACTTTATTTAAGGGAAGAATCTCCAATAGGAATTTATCAAATATTATTTCACCTGAATTGTCAGCAATATACATTATTTTATTTGCCCTCTATACTGCATTTCGCAGAGCTGCTGTTCCTGTTCCAAAAATATCATATTCAATACTATCTTCAACGGACTTTATAATATCTGTATAATCTAGATTTAATCCCACTGAAAAGTCTATAATATTCCCTGCAATAGCTAATCTACATGCCATATCAAAGGGATCATCTGCCTCTTCTAGCCACTTTTCTCTAATAATTCTATCATATATTTCCTGAGCAATTTCATTGTACTTTTTCTTCAATTTTGCATATGGATCATTGATACCTGTAATATTCTTAGCATGTTGATGCATCCTAAAAGCTATTTCAGCCGCTGTTTCATTAAAATCCATCTCTCCTAATTCCTTCAAAGATCTTTTTATTATTTCTTCTTGCATTGTGACATCATTGCTTGCTTCTTCTGCTATTTCTACTGCTTGCCTAGCAAGGCAATGGATGCATTCATATTGTATTTTCATAAATTTCTCCTTCATACCTCATTTTCAATTCTTTATTATAATTATCTTATAAAGGTATAATCATTAGGTATTCTAATATAACCCCTAATATTCTTATTCTTTTTTCTTATTACAATACCGGATACATTCCCGATGTTACCTTCTGCAGCAATTATATAGTCATCAAAATCTTCCAAAACTATACCTATATGATCATGAGGTTCATTTACAAAGACATTGTTATATATTACAATATCTCCTTTTCCTGGGAAAAAATTATTATCAACCATATAGTAAAATTGATTCTCAGGTAAACTTGCCCAAGATTCCCATGCAGAACAACCTGCAAAATTACATTTTACATTTTCATTAGGAAATCTTACAGGAATATTAAACCCAGCTTTGATGCAGCAATAATAAACAAATGCAGCACACCATTTCCCATCCCAGTTCTCTAATGACCATTTAGGAAATAAATTAATTATTGGCTCTATATTTGACTCCAGACCCATAACATTACCATGAAAACACTTCTGCGCTTCTAACTTCGCAATTCTAGCTATCTTGTCTCTTTTCATGAAAACCTCCTATATATTAAGAGTAAATCCTTGAATTAATACTATATAAAAGTATTACACATACAATAGTACAATCTATTTTCAGATGACCTTCAACATCACCAATACAAATAAATATATAAATTCTTTGTTTAATATTGATTCTTCTGTATTTATAAGTAAGAGAAATTTACTTATATATCAAACCAATATACTTTATTCTCCCTTAAAAATTCAAATTCCGCTTTTTCTGCTAATCTCTTAGAAATGGGATTGGATTCTACACAATCCCATTGGGGAATTAGCCCTTTATTTATACATTCATTCACAAATTCAACTGTCAAATAATAACCAAATCCTCTATGTGTAAAATCATCATCAGTTTCAATATCAATTGGAATAATATTTCTAAATCTCCCAGTTCCTAATATAACAGAAACAATACTTTCTGAATATACAATACAGAATGCAATACTTTTGGCAATGAAATTATCAAAGCTCCCCCAAGATTCCAACAATCTTGTAGTTATAAGGTCTGCATTTTTATAATGACCTCTGTTTATTTCCTCCCAAAATTCATAATCAACCTTTTGAATGTGAAATCCATCTGGTAAAGAATAATTTATACTGATCCCTTCTGTTTTCCTAAACGAATATTCTGTTTCACTCTCAATTATCTTATCCTCAAACATCTTTAGAATATATGGTTTTAAATTATCACTTTCTATAGAGAATTCAAAACAACTAACTTCTTTTTGTTTAAGAAAATTGAAAATATCATTTCTTGTGTAATTATATAGTTTCATATATTCATCATCATTAATAATATTGCCTAAGAATGCGAAACTACCTACAGCATATGAATTTACAATTGCTATATGGGGGTCCTCAATATCATCAACCCATAAATCCCCCTTGCATTCACCCTCTACAATCCCTGAAAAGCTTGGGCATTCCTCATATGTAATAACATTATAATTATTTATTGTATTTGAATTATCTACTTTTAACATTGCTATCTCCTAAAAATCAAAATTTTTGTCTTCTTGAAAACGCTCGTTAGCCTGGGTATGCTGAGTCAAAATATACCCTTATTGGGAACCAACGATAATAGACTCCTATATTTCGAGTTTCTGCATTCGAATCGTTTTCATTCTGATAATATGCAAAATAACAATCATGTGCTGGCGAGTACTCAACATCTATAAGTTTGTATTTTATGCTATCTTCCTGCTTAGAAATATAGTTGCCAGCAACAATCTTAACTAGCTGTTTAGGTAAAAATTCGGAGAACCATAATGTTAAAAATGCAACTGCTATAATAGTTATTGTAGCTACATGTCTCTTTTTCATTTTGACCTCCCTATTCATGCTATACAAATTTTCTTTAATTATAGTTCATTATATAAGGCAAATCCACTTAGTAATAATCCAAAGCCTCCAACCAAGGATAATACCAAGCCAACAGTTTGAAAATTAGATGTATTAGTATCAATAACCCTTTCATATTGACTAGTATCCATAACACCGCCATTTCTCTGCATAGCATTATGTCCCATACGATTTCCTATTGAAGTAGAAGAAAGAACTAATGTTAATCCAATAACAAATACAGCTACCATAACACATAATGCCCTTTTTGCGATTATCTTCTTCATGATTATACTCCCCCTTGATTAATTCATCTTACTAGTTAAGCCACATAATAAAAAGATGGGTCTTAATGCTTATTGTCCTGATCATCTATTCAGTAATACTTCCTCACCTAGTCCTATTCCCTTAAAATCAGTTTTAAATATCTTAATTGTATTTCTATACTTATTTTAATTTTTTAATCCTATATTTGTTTTATATATCTTAATTCAATTGGCTTATTAGAAAAATGACTATGCTTTTTTGTTCCATCAAATATGAATCCACAATTTTCATAAAAATGTCTTGCTCTCAAATTAGCCTCATAGACCCATAGTGAAACTTGCTTGCAGCCTTTAGATCTCAATATATTTATAACTTCTACCATAAGCTTAGTAGATAATCCTTTACCCCAATAATCCTCAAGAAAATACATAGAATAAATAGATCCACACTCTATTAATTGTTCATCATTATCTTTATTTGCAAATACTAATCCACATGGTGTCCCTTCGCATATGCAAATAAGAATTACTTCTTCATCTGTGATAAATCTCTCAAATTGCTCTTGTCTTCGTTGTTTATCCAAATATTTAACTATTTCATCCTCTGGTATCATATCAGTATAAGCTGATTTCCAACTCTCAACAATGATATTAGCTAAAGACGAAGCATCGTCTAATACAGCTCTTCTAATCTCGTATTTCAATCCAATCACCTGTTTCATATTTTTTTAGTATCAATGCTATAAAGTTAATTCTCCTCTTCCTTTTTATTTGCTAATTCTTTTTCCTAAAGCGAAAATAGCTAATTGAATTAAAAATAAAACAAAAGCAACTATACTTATTATTAGCATCTTGTCTGTCCAAAGCGCGCTATGTTTATCAGAAATATCGGCTATAACTCCATGAAAATAAAGACCCATAAATAATCCAAATCCTGATAACACACTTGTCAAAATATCAAAAATACTACTATTAATCTTTGATATCTTTCCATTTTTGATATTGTAATAACCAAAAATTGCTTTTATACAGTTTACTAAAACTATAGACATTAAAATAAGATATGCATAAAAATTCAAATTATAATAAGACATTAGTTCTTCAAAAGCACTATATTTACCACTTGCATCTAAATACATCTTAGTTCCCCCTACCCATAATAATTATGGCTATATTTTAATATTGTTCATCATAACTTGTAAACCATCACAAGTTCATCTCCATCATCCAACTCAGGTCTTCTAATAAATCCAAGATTTTTGTACATATTCTCTGCTGCAATATCTCCCTCAATAAAGCAAAGCTCAATAGAATCATATTTACCTTCTGATTTAATCATGGACAGCCATAATTGCATTGCTTTCTTACCAAAACCTTTCCCTTGGTAACGACCATCTATCATAAACTGATCTAATATACATATTAGTTTATTTTCATTTAACCAATTACGCTGCATAATTAATCCAATTGAAATATCACCAGCACATACAACATGAACTTTACTATTGTCTAGCCTGTAGGCAAAAGCTCTCGCAAGAATAGCAATATTTTCTGCTACATATTTCTGTTGTTCTGTTTTCACCTTTAAAGCATTTATTTCCCTCCAGTTATCTGGAGTGAGATCTTTTAATTTTAATTCCATTTATACTACCTCCAGTTATGTACTATACTTAAACATTCATTCTTAGTTGTTTGATGTACATTATATGAATGTTAGGCCTTAGCAAGACTAACCTTACCAAATTAATAAGTAAGCAATTATCAAAATACACCACAAAAAAATAACAACAAATACTGAATCTTTTTGTTCCACAACAATTCCCCCTAATTTAATGACTTATATTATACAATATATTTAACAAAGTAAGTCTACATAAAATCCTACAATCACACAAAAGAATAACCATATGAAATTAGCATACACATGCTTTTTACAACCGAAATATTATTACGATTTTTATGTATAAATGATGTAATCTCTTGTTGTCCATAAAAGAGTTTTTCCGCTTCTTCCTGCGTTAGCCCCTTACTAACAATGTTCTTTATAAAACTATCTTTCATGTCTTCAGTGAATAATTTCTCATATTGGCCTGTTGTAAATGCTTCATATTGCTCTATATAGTCACTGTCAATGGAGTCAAAGCATTGAACATAATCATTTAGCCGTATATCTACATTTTTAAGACCAATTTTTTTCATGTGTACTGGAAGTTTCAATCCTATTTCAAAGTCTTTATTCGTTTCTTCTAAAATGTTTCTTCGTAATTTCTGCTCTATTCCAAGTAAATTCAACTTACTGTAGTCAAAACCATCTATATACAGAGCTGAACTATTCATATCTCTACTTACATCCATTGCAATCACCAGTCCACCTTCTACAACAGAATCTTTCATTCTTTCTAGCACTGGAATGGGGTTTTCAATATGTTGAAAAACTGCTTGAGATATGGCAATGTCATATTTTTTCTCAGTTTCAAAATCACATACATCAGCATAGATGAAATGTGTTTCATATTTTTTATCTTCAAATATTCTTTTAGCTTCTTCTAATAATTTATCTCCAATATCTACACCTGTATAAGAACTTCCCTCAGGCAATAAGGGCAATAATATTTCACCTAAGAAACCTATTCCGCACCCAAAATCAATAACTGATACTGCTTCTGTAATTTTCCATACCTTCTCAATTAAAAATTCAAGATAATCCTCATTCCACCATGAATACCTTGATTTTTTCAAATATTCTAATGCTCCATTCCATAATTTACTTTTAGACTCATTTGGTTGCACATTAATTCCCCCTTGCAGTTGCTTTTTTATTACATTCCAGAAAAACTATTTGATAATATATATTGTATTCTTGTTGAAAATTCTGCTTAAAAATCCTAATTTAAAATAAAACTCCATATTTTCATAACTATCATAACGAGTCGAATTTAAGAATTCTTTTATCGTATAAGTTTCTTCATATCCATAAGGATTGGAAACAGTAATACTATCATTTGGAATATCTAAAGCAGTTACTAAAGCGAAATGAAGAGTCCAAACCTGTGTATCACTTTCTTGATAAATGGCTGCAAATTCAATTGGAACAGGCATCCCATTCTCAAGACTATCATAAATCTTACCTATTAATTCCGTATTAGTTAGGTTAATGTATCTTTCAGTTTCATATTCTGGAAACTGTTTATTCATTTCCTTAAAGAAACCATTTCCCATAGCTGTTGATATTTTCCCATTATTTTCTTCTAATAAAATTTGTTCTGTAATATCTTTACCTAACCAATTTGAAAGCATTTCAATACAAGCGTAACCACAACTGACTTCTTGTTTTATTGTTTCTATTCCATATACTGCAACAACTTTTTTATACTTTTCATTAGAGTAGATATTACTGAAATCATTATTAATTTTTTTATCCATTCTGCTTTGCTTAATCAGTAATCCAATAATACATAAAATCAATGTAGATATTACTATAATTATACATATCATAATTCGTTTCAAGATTTTTTTATTACTCATGTTAAGCTCCCCCTCTATTAATGTATCTGCTAAGGATTAGTATCTTCGATATTCTAGAACTGGATCTAGAAGAAATACCACTTTGTGAATCTTAACTTCCGGTGGGAGGGGGCTGTACGCTGACCTTTCCCTTTGCAGCTAAAACCTCAAATCTTTTCATTGTATTCCTCACTTTTTTATATACATGTAGCAACACAGTGTTGTGTGAAAATAATACTACAACTATCAGGTCACCTATTTTTTATTAATATAATTTAAAATAATATCTATATTATAATTTTTATCCAATGTACTATTAACTACTATAGTATCAGTATCTATTGGCTTTACTGATTTATCAAGTGAATTATTAAACCTATCTCTTGTTGTTTGGCTAATTTGAGTTGGTAAGTTTTTACGAGTACTAATCCTTCTTTCTATCTCGTCATAACTATCTACTTTACATTCGATATATTTATAAACTGAATTATACTCCTTGCATAATTCTAATCCTTTGTCAACAGTTTCCTGGTAATAACAAGGAGTATCAATAATTACACTAATTCCTTTACTTAAATAATATGCTGCAAGATCAAATGTTACTAAATATGAAGCATCAGCAAGTAATTGATCTTTAATGCCTGCATTTAACATAGGGCTCTTGATTACATCTCTATCAATTACTATAGAATTAGTATGCTTTGCTATCAGCTGTGCCATTGTTGATTTTCCACTACCAGGAAAACCTGCCATTTGCAATAAGAACATGATTCTTCCCTCCAATTGATGTGACTTTCAAATAACACTCAGTATTTGCGACATTTCTGAGCTTAGCCAGACTTGGCTAGCTCCCCAAGCATTTAGTAGTGTCCCGTAACAGGATTATTCTTTGCCTTATGCTTACGACTAGGTTCATACTCCTGCCAATATACTCTTTTTTCATTAAATCGTGTTCTCGCTTCTTTTTCTTCCGCCGGATACCCTACATATACAATACCAAGAGGAGTAACATGCTCAGGTATGTTGAGCATTTTTTTAACTGGTTTTACATTACTTTCAATAGGGTATACACCTATCCAAACTGAGCCAAGCCCTAAACTTGTTGCAGAAATTAAAATATTCTCTATTGCTGCACTGCAATCTTGGACCCACATTTCTTGTCCTGGACCTTTAAAAGCTAATTTCATATTCCCACACACAACAATAGCAACAGGAGCGTTGTATCTCGCAAAGATAAACTTATCTTTCAGTTCAGAAAGTTTTTCGGCTTCATCAATAACAATAAACTCCCACGGTTGACAATTTGCTGCCGTTGGTGCCGCTGTAGCAGCCTTCAACAAAGTTATAATAGTATCTCTTTCAACTTGCTTATCTAAAAAATTCCTTATACTTCTTCTTCTATATATCGTTTCGATTACATCCACTATAAAACACCTTTCTTGATTGAATTACTTTAATATTTTTCTTAATCTTAACAACTGCCTTTTTAGAGTTTCTTTATCTGATCTATTTTCAAAGATTTTACCTATACCACCGTACTCTAAAGTAACAGTTTTTACATTTGATTCCTTTAGTACATGTTCCAAAAGCGAGTAGCCTTCTTCAGCTATTTCATGGTGTTTGTCTCTTAACTCGTTTTCTACCATTATCGGACCTGTTACATGAACCTCTTCTACAAGATGTAATGGTAAGCTGTTTATATACTCTATTGGATGTATATTTAGATGCCAAGCTGCAATTTGAGCATGTGCTATATCCAACAAAAATTTCGAGTTGCTTCTCACAAGTGTTTCTTCTATAAAACTCGGTTGGCACACAAATGCTGCATTATTATCCTTTCCTTCGCATGGAAAGTAGAAATGAATATTTTCTAAATGTATGGGTAATCTTATTGCATCTCTTATATAAGATAAATCATTAATAAAATTTACTAAAAAACTATCTTTATCTATTTGTTGCCCATAATTTATAATGCATTGAAGATGAAATGAAATGTATTTTGTATCAGTTAAAGCAAGTGTATTTTGTAGAATTTCTAAATTGAAATTTTTGCCAAAGTTCAACTCACCAGGATTAATTGTTTGCACTAACCCATGTATAAATACAGGTTTGATTTTTCTTAACTCACTATAGTCATTTAGGTAATCTAAGCTACTAAATTCTGAAACTTTTACAGCATCCACTATATCTATGTCCTCTCTAATAAGTTCAAAAAGCTCTTTTGAATAATTGGCAGCCAAAGTATATTTTTTCACTATTTAATATCACCATCCTTACTTCTAAATGCACCATGATTAATTCCCCCTTACTATTTATTCTCTAATTCTTTTGCCTAAACTAAATATAAATATATCTCAGTTCACTAATTCCTTTTTCTGTTGATACTAACTTCTCTTCTCCACTAAACACAAATCCATGCTTTTCATAAAATCTGCGAGCTCTTGCATTTAAATTCATAACAATAAGAAATATTTGATTATCTTGATTGAGTTGTTGTATACCAAATTCAAGTAATCGTTGTGCATCTCCTTTCCCCCAGAACTCAGGAACAAAGTAAAGAGAGACTATTTCATTATTAGATATAGATATATTTAATATGCCAATAGGCAATTGATCCTTATAATAAATATAAATATCATTACCCTTATCCATATCTTGTAAAATAACTGTCCCTTGCCTTTGTGGTGTATGTAGAGCAAGAAAATCATCGGATACAATACCTCTATGAGAAGCTTGCCATGCTTTTGAATACACAAGACCAGCATCATTTATATCTATTGATGCAACTTTTTTTATCATATCAGTTCACTCCATATTTCGAAAATCATAATGCTATTATCATATTAATCTGGTAATCAAAAATTATATCTTCTCTTCTGTATCTTAACTGTAAATATATCTCTCTCACTATGGTTAATCCATAGCACTCCATCGTCTATTCCCCCTAAAGTATTTTCATTAAGTTATTCTGATTTTTGTAAAGATATCCATGTAAAGATTCTAAAAACAAAAAACAGAAAATATATTATGAAAATTAGTCCCCAAAAAAGCCCTTAGCAAAAATGTATAAATCTTTTTTAGATGACTTCCCCATTCTCATTAATTGCACTTAAATATACTATTCTACAAAAATTTCCAAATTCCTTCTTTTTGGGGATAATATATCTTACACTATCTCATATAATTGATTTTTTATCTTGATTTAACCTACAAAAAAGAAGCTAAAAAAATTAGCTCCTCCTCATCTTCTAAAACATTTTCTTTTGTTGATTGATTGAGAACTTAACTAACTCAAGTCTAAAGTTCTTAATATCAGCTTTCTATTACACTTAGTATATTTCATTAGCATCTTTAGGCAGCTTGCGAACATGTTCTAGAAAACTTCTGCTTGAGTCTGCTTCTTCTTGATTATAGCAATATCCCAACTTCTCAGCTACTTCCTTTGCCACTTCATCAAATAAATCACACATTATTAATGTTGCATCCCAAATATGATCTATACTTCCTTCTGGATAAGTTTTTAGGAAACGCTGCCACATTCCTTTTGAAAGAAAATGATTCATATATTTTCCGGATTTTCCTATGCTGCAGGAGTAGTTTGTTTCAATTCCTATCTTCCAAGAAAGCATATTCACTAAATGCGGTCTTATATGGTAGTTAATCATATCCATTACATATGGAATTTCATCTCTCCATAGACCTTTAGCTACATTATTGAGACACCACCAAAAATTATTACAATCGCATATGTAGTCATTTTCTAATGGTTTTTTTACATGGTAATCCTCATCTGTAGATTCTGGAATTGTAGGTAGAATCTTGTCTTTATCCAGTAAAATCATACATAGCTTATCTGATAAAACATTGCTCAATGCAAAAGGTATTGAAACTACATGCAAGTCAAGTCTGTTTCCATCTGCAAATTGAATCAGCCAACAGTATACATCATTAAAATTGCAATCTAGACCTCTTAAGGAATCCATTTTTTCTGGCATCTGCATATATAATCGCTCTCCAAAGCAATCAATCCATGATTCATCCTCATAAAAAGGTTTTGTTTCAGATACAACATATACAATATCATAATCCTGGAAAATATCTTTAGGAACATTAGAATTAGTTCTTGAACCATTCATGTAAACTGCTCTTATACGATCATCCTGTTTTGCAACATTTAGGATTAAATCGTACATTTCTTTTTCTTTTCTCATCTAAATCCTCCTTGTTAATTTATAATATCAATTACCTCACCTAGCCAACTATCTCCCACACTATCAATATAATAATTACTCTAGTCCCAAATTTTGCTTTCCTCTTTATAAACTACAATCTTTAGTTAATCCCTTGGTTATAAATTCCTTAACCTATAAAAGTCAATTCTATATATTCTTTTAATCCTTGGTCAATATAATTAAGTTCTTCAATATCGCCTCTTTTTCCATAATATACGATCCTTAAATATTCTCCAAATACTAAGGATTTGCTCCTTTCATGTTTCATCCAATCATGTCTATTAAATGTACTTCCATCATCAAAATATGTGTTATATGTATAGGAACTAATTTTTATAGCCTTAGGTAAGTATTTCTTTAGAGTCCTACACTGTCTTCCTGCAGCATAATTTTTAGAGATAAATATTAAACTATTTACTTTAGAGAAGTCATAGATTTCTTTGGCAAATAATATGTTTTCTCTGCTATTTTTTGATTTTTCTTCTAAAAACATTTTTTGCTCAGGTACTCCTAGGGAAGCTAGTTTCTCATAAATGACTCGTGCTTCTGCTTTGTCGCCATAGATCCAATCCTTATGTTTATCCTTTGATCCAGATGAACCACCAGAAATGATAATTTCCTTACCTAATCCCTTATTATATGCTTCAAATGCATTTTGATATGTTGGAGGATGTGTACTTCCAAAAACAAAGATTACATCACTACTATTCAAACCTTCTTCTTCACCAAATGTAATTTCCGTTATTTCTTCTATTTGATTATCTGTTAAGTCAGGCACTTCAGGATATTTTGGAATATACATAAATTCACTCCCTTTCAACACTATCCATCTCGTTCATATAAATCCTCATTAAATACTCTGGTTCATCCTCATCTGGTGCTTTTATGGTCTTAAAATATTTAAATCCATGGATGCCCATCTGGATACGCAATATTCATAGCATTAACAAACCAGTCATACCTTTCCTTTTCAAGCCTATTTATTACTACATCGAAGTCATGTTTATAGTCAGCACTATTATAATTTCTAGACTTATAAAGCAAGATAATTTCTGGAGCAAGAATACTAATATTACCTTTCTTTATAAAGGCCTGCTCTGTACTAATCATGATATTATGATTTTTTTGATAATAAAAAACTCCATTTTCTACTTTATTGAATAAAACTTCTATAAAATCTAATTCTTTTTGTTCCCTGTTAAGAAATTCCACATACTTAAATATACCATCACTTTTGTTAACTTTTATAAAGTCAGCACCTTGCTTGTAACACCACAGATTGTCAAAATATAAGTCTGGATGTTCTAATGCATACTCCACTGATACAAGTCTTTGATTACCAACTGGTGCATCTATTATCCAGCCTTTAGATTTCAGATACTGAATACATTCTCTCATATCATCAAAACTAACAGTTATATCTAAATCCTTATGTTTTCTTGTTATTTCTCCTAAGTAAGCATCTATAGCAAACCCACCACAAAGATGCCAATCTATTTCCATTTCTTGTAAATGACTACATAAATCATCTAATATCTTCATTTTGTCTCCTTTCTAGTTTCAGATGAAACAAGATAATCACAAATCATATCATAGATTATGATGTAAATTTTGTAAAACTTGTCCTTTAATTTTTTACTTCACTATTTCCAAATAATAATCCTTACTTTGAAATTGTTTTTCACCACTAAAGCTTGCATAATTACTATCTCCATAGAACTTAAATCCAAGCTTATTAATTACCATTTGAGAGCCAATGTTATCATTTGCATGTCTACAAAAAAACTTCTTTTGACCTAAAACATTTATACCAAAATCTAATATGGTCTTTGATGCTTCTGTAGTTAGTCCCATGCCCCAATATTTTTTCATAATATTATATCCAAGTTCATAGCAACTAAGATGTTCTTTATAATGTATGCCACCTGAACCAATTAATTCTCCTGTTTCCTTTAGCACAAATCCCCAATTAAAGTTATGTTCACTATTAATATTCTCTACTTCAAACCTTAACCACGCAATAGTATCATCAATGGATTTATGCACATCCCATAACATAAATCTTGCTACTTCTGGATCTGATGTCCAACTATTATAAATATTCTCCGCATCTTCTACAGAAAGTGGGCGAAGTATTATTCTTTTACTTTCTAATATAGGGGTTATCATTAATATCAACTCTCTTTCTACTATTGTGGTATTTACTTTCTTCTTCTCATTAACAATGGCACTCTATCCCTATCCCGTTACTTATGTACAAGAGATATCTTTTTTTGCTATTTGATTAATGTCATTTTTTTATTTTATACAAGACATGAGGTTTTAATGTACTATCATCTTCTACTCTGGGATGCATAAATTCTTCAACTTTTTTGAGGCCTATTTTCCTCATAACATTTTGAGATGGTTGATTTATTTCTGCTGTAAAAGAATATATAGTATTAAAATTCAGGTTGTTAAACCCATATTCTAAACATGACTTAGCACCTTCTGTTGCATAACCATTATTCCAATATTTATTATCTAATCTCCATCCAATCTCAATGCATGGTGTAAATTCAGCTTCAAAGGTTGCATTTAAAAAACCAATAAATCCTATAAATTCTTTAGTATCTTTTATTTCTACTGACCATAATCCATATCCATATTGCTTAAAATGCTCTTGTACCCTATGGATAAAATCGTCGGACTCCTTAGAGTCTAAAGTTTTTGGAAAGTATCTCATTACCTCCTTATTAGCGTTCATCTTAGCAAATAGCTCCCTATCAGATTCTTTCCACATCCTAAATCCTAATCTAGAAGATTCAAATATATATTCATTATTCTTATCTCTGAGATGATTATAAAATTTATCTTTATCTGTCCACTGAATTAAATCTATCTCAAACCCATCGGGATCTTTTATGTAAAATTGCCTTGAAAATGGCTTAACTATAATTTTCTCTTCCACTTCCATATATCCCTTTATTTTTAGTTTCTCAAGATGCTCGTCTATATTTTCAATGAAATAGCCAATATGTCTAAAATTTTGATCCGTATCTATTGTACAATTATCTTTCTCTGATATAAATAGCTCATGCCCATTACCCTTAAGAATTGCATAATTATTCTCATTTGCTTTTATCCCTCTATCTATTAGTTCATATTCTAGAACATCTCTATAAAAATCTATGAATTTATCTACATTTGATACATATCTATTTAAATGATCTATAGTCTTCATAAAATCCTCCGTTATTTATCTAATATATATCATTAATAGCCTTATCAATTATTATGATATCTCTATCCTTCCAAATAAAGATTTGTCTTTTCAATCATAGATTACTTTAACTTTGGGCCATTTATCACATATTCTTTTTTCCTTAAGTCTACTGATAAATATGTCTTGAGTTATTCGCTTGTGATTTCGTCTTAAAATCAAGTTAAATAAATCTTCTAGTCCATAAGGGGCAACTATAAGAAGTGAATCGTCTTTCAATAATCTAACCCCTATACATGTTGCTATCTCAGGCCAAGTGGATATCCCATCCTCACAAGAATTAAGTGGTGGTACTTTATATCCAAAATATTCTTCATACCATAGGTGAACTGCTGCTTGGTTTGTCACTTCCCAATTTTCTCTTGGTAAATGTTCTTTGAGTTTTTCTTGAAATTCTTTATCTCTTTCTGAACTTAGATTGTTTATATCATAAATAGCTACATCTATGTCCTTAAGTTCTGTAGGTTTATTGTAGCCATGTAGTTTGTCCCATACAATATTTCTTATAACTCCTCCTCCAACAAACCAATTAGGAGGATTACAATCTCTAACTATCCTTAATACTTCCATAAACCACTTGTTTGAAAATATAATTTCCATAAGTTCATGTTCATACCTAGTCTTATTCATATTCTCCCCCTATTAAAACATTATATTTTTGCTGAAATCTTTCATGCTATGCTTCTTTAATAATTTCTAATACTCTATCAATATTATCTTCTAACTCAAATTCCCCTTCTAACTTTAATATCTTACAAGGTAAATCATTCAACCATTTTTCGTGCAACTTTTTACTTCTCATATTTAGATCACCATCATCATATTGAGATGCCCATTCTATGAATTCTTTATATTGTTTATAAACATTACCCTTTAACTCTATTTTTTCTCCATGCCTACTTTTTTCTCTTTCTATTAACATAGTAATACGCAATTCCTTAGGTATCCAAAGAAATACTACTAAGTCAAAATAGGGTATGAAAATATCTCCCCATCCGCAGAGTGACCCTGATAGGATCCAGTTTTTGTGCTTTGTTAAATCCCTTCCTAATATTTCTTGTCTTTCTTCTAATATTCTTTTTTCTTGAAATGGAGGATTTGTAGGCTTCCAAAAATAATTATCTGTATCAAAATGCCAATAATTAAGTTTTTCAGATAGTGCTTTTCCTAAAGTGCTTGTACCTGACCCAGATGCTCCTAATATATGTATTCTATTGATCAATTTAACTTCCCCTTTATAAAAAATCAAAAATAAGTTGATAATGACTTCCTTGGTTGATTTTTTTGTTATCTTCTACACTTCTGCTTATTTACACAATTGTGTTTCAAGATGTTTTTCTTTCAGTTTAATAATCTCTATATGGTTATATTTATCTTTAATCTTTTTAGCAAGACTTTCAATCCCAAATGCTTCAGTAAATGTATGACTTCCAATTATTAAGTTAATTCTTGCAAACTGAGCATATTCTATTGTATATAGAGTTTTCTCACCTGTTATATATACATCACAATTTTTATCAACTGCCTCTTTTACATCAGTAGAGAAACCTCCACCCCCACATACTAGTCCTACTCTTTTTACTTTTCTATCATTAAACTTCCATGATTGCACTGGTTCTTCTAATATATCTTCTAATTTTTCAACCAATTGTTTAAATGTTGCTTCCTCTCTAAATTCTGCTATTCGTCCGCAAAAGAATCCATCTTCTTCATGACTATTTTCAATGATTTCTAATCCTAATTTCTCAATTAAAGAATTATTAGTCCCAAAATGACAGTCATCCAATGGAAGATGATTGAAATAATGAGAAATATTATATTCTAAAAGTTTTTCTTTACAGGCATCTTTTAATCCAAACATAAAATCCCAAGCATCATGATGAGTTATTATCAAATCAACATTACTTTTTCTTGCTTCTTCAATTGTATCAAGTGTTAAATTTGTACAATATCCAATCCTATTTATTTCTTCTGTACCTTTTACTGTAATTCCACTTTCCTCATGAAAATGACTATTATGTCTACTATTAAATAAACTTACTATAAATTCTTCTATTTCGATTAACCTCATATCATTCTCCCCCTATCAGTTCTAAGCTTTAGTTATGCAGTAATACCCTAGTCATAATTATCTTCAACTCCAATAAGTTGTAATATTCTATCTCCATTGATTATCCTTGTTTCACTTTTAGCTGATCAACATACCCAAATTATAACTATAAGAGGTTTAATTCCTGCAATATATTCTCTTCATTCAAAGTTATATTTTCTTTGAAAAGGATACTATCTTCATTATTACAGTACCATTTAAAAGCATTCTTCAAGCCTGTTTCGAAATTAGTTTCCTTATTATATATTTCATTTATTTTAGATACATCAAGTACATTATCATAATTAAAAAATGGGAAGAAGTCTCGTTCACTTCTATTATAATGAATATAATCATACTCAATAATTTTAGCTTGCTTGCCAACTGCCCTTGAGCAAGATTCAACCCATTCTCTTATTGTAATAGGCTGTTTATTGCCTACATTGAAAATATTAATAGTATCAAGACCAATACTAAGTAGCTTCAAGATTATATTTGCCAGATCAGTTGTATATATAAACTGCATATATGTACCTCCATCTTTTGGTATGATAATAGGCTTACCATTGCAAATATGGTGAAATATAAAACTTTCTCTTTGAGCATAATTATTTTCTCCATAAACATATGGTGGTCTTAGAATTATTAATTCTGATTGTGAATCTTGGAATTTTCCTCTCAAAAAATCTTCTGCCCTTATTTTGTTTATTCCATAGGATGTCCAATATTTATTCTCATTTAATCGTTCTTCCTCTCTATATGGAATGCTCAAATTTTCAATATCATATACTGCACTTGAACTGATAAACACAAATTTTCTTAGGTTTTCTTTATTTAAAGAATTATATAAGATTTCAGATTGTGCTTCGTTTAGTGCAGATACATCTATAACAATATCAAATGAATATTTACTTAAGACAGTCTTCATTTGCTCAGCATTATTTCTATCACATTTTAGGTTGAATACTCTTTCATCATTGTTTTCCCTTGTTCCTCTATTAAGAGTATAAACTATATAATTATTACTCAGCAGTACATCAACTATTTTCTTACCAATAAAATAACTCCCACCCATAACTAAAACCTTTTTCTGCATTCTTTTATCCTCCATATTCCTATTCAATTACTTCACTATACTGAATTTGATCTCTATTATCAAGAAATAATAATTCCTTATTAAACACTCCACCCTTCCCCTCAGCTACTTACATCAACTTTTTAGTCATATTTACCATTCCTGGAATATATCCAAGTTTTTGATTTAATGCCAACATCTTAGTATTAGTATAATGAACTGTTGTTTGTACAGCTTCAATTCCTTCAAGTCTACACCATTCCTCTAGTAACGTTTTTAGATTTGTGGCAACTCCATATTCCCTGTAATCTTCTGTGATATATAATGATAGAATCATGACAGTATCTTTAGGTTCCTCTTGTTTATATGCCCATATAAATCCTTGTAATTTTCCTTGTTCATCTTCTGCAACTGCAATAAATAAGTCTTCATTTTTTGTATTTAGAATTCTTAGTATTGTTTCTTCTATCTCTGCTTCTGATGCTTTATAGTCTGACATCCATAGCTTTGGTGTCAGATTATGCCATTTAGCAATTTGCATTAAGATTGCCTTTGATTTGTGATTAGTATCACCATCATCAAAATCAATTCTTTTATAGTTCATAATCAAGCCCCCAATAAATATTTTTCCATAACTTTAATCTTCCAATTCCTTTCAGGATGAATTGTACTAAACATCTCCTTTACAAGCTCAAACCCCATCCTTGTCCAAAAGTCAAACCCAGTCATATTCTGATCTAAAACACCTAACCTCACCCTGTTAAATCCTTGGCTCTTGATACCTAGTATAAATTCTTCTATTTACTCTTGATATTTTCCATAGTTATTACCTCACAAAATATTTTTTGTCTTGCATAGTCTTTCCTAAATATACTTTCTAGTAAAGAACAATTGTAAAACACTTGCTATTGGGCCTCCTCTATCCAATTTATTGCATCCTCTAAATCCTTTGCAATGTAATCAGGATAGACCTCTACCCATTTACCAAAAAACTCATTATTATTATATTTTACTAATTCTTTCTCACCTGCACCTGTTCTCACCAATATCTTTATAGCTCCTACTTCATTTGCAGCAATTAAATCAGTCCATCTATCTCCTATTACTACACATCTATGTAAGTCTAAATTATATTCAGAAGCTGCCTGTATCAACATTCCTGGCAAAGGCTTTCTACAACTACATCCCTCATTATGTTGATGAGGGCATAAATAAACCTTATCAAATCCAAGTGAAATTAATTCTTCCTCAAAGTCAGAAGCTCTTGCCTCTCCCCTTCAAATCCCAGGTTGATTTGTAAAAGAAATTATAAGTTTATTTTTTCCCTTTAATAAACTAATGGATTCTCTTACAAATGGAAAGGGCTCAAAGTTATCTGGATAAATCACTTCATCAGTACCTCCAATAGTTCCATCTCTGTCAATAAATATTGCTTGGATTTTATCTATATTCATTATTTGCTCCTTTCAATGAGTATTTTAGCTCCATTATCAATCCTCTTTCAAAATGCTTTTTTTCTTATTAAAGTACTCTTTTTCTAATATTGAATACACATATTCATCACACCATTCCTTGTGCCACAGCCTACCTTCCCTTAATAATCCATCTCTATTCATTCCAATTCGCTCCATTAGTTTTGCAGATTTTTCATTATTAGCATTACAAAAACCTACTATTTTATGGGCATTTAACTCTTCAAATGTATATTTAACAAGCATCATTACTGCCTCTGTAGCATATCCCTTTCCCCAGTAATCAGGGTGCACTTCATATCCAATCTCCCATTCTCTCATTTCCTCCCAATTAAGCTGTATAAATACTTGTCCTATTGGAGTATCTTCTTGATTAGCTTGAATAAGAAAAATTAAGTATTCTTCTGGATACTCTTCCATTCTAGACAGATTACTATTATGTTTTTTACATATCTTTTCCTTACTTGGTTCCTCATCAGCCTCATAATAGTAAACTAAAGGATTTTTTTTCATTTCATATATAAATTCTAAATCTTCACGCTTTAATTTTTTTAATACTAGCCTATCACCTTTTATTTCCAAAACACTCTCTCCAATTCAATAACTTATTTTACTCAAATTCATTTATATTACAATCATTTCAGTTGTTTCTACACCTGCTAAAAAGCCCATCTTGTGATAAAGACTTTCTGCATCATTACCTAATGTTACAAACAATCTAAGTACAGGATATTGTTCTTTTAATATAGTTAGCGCCTGCTTTATCATATTTTTAGCTAATCCTTTCTTTTGAAAAGATGGTTTTACTGCTATATCAAATACATTGGGCCATTCTTCCCAAATGGATATCAGACACGCTCCTATAAGTTGATTCGTTTTTGCTTCATAAATTAATGTCGATGCTCTGTTTACTAAGCTATCTTCTGGGTTTTTATCAAAATAGTATTGTAGTTGGTTTTTAATCTCTGAATCATTTCTGCTATCAATTCCAGTCTCAAAAGCTTCTACAATCAGTTCACATATTTCATCTTTATGTTCTTTTGTAGCTGATACTATTTTATATTCATCACTCCAAGTTATTTCAAACTCTTCAGTAGGTCTAATCATACATCTTCTGGATTCACCCATTCTAAATCCAGCTCTTTGGTAATATTTAATTTTATCTGACTTGACACCACCTACAATAATTTCCTCACTTTTATCTGACCAACATAACAGTATATTCTTTAATTTAGAGATTACAATATCAAATTCATTATTATATGGTGGCTCTAAAAATAAGCAATTCATATAATTAGGCTCCAACAAAACACCACCAATTCTATTTCCATCTTTTTTAATCCAATAACAAATATCACAATCTTCTATAACTGAGCAATAAACATTAAAACTTTGCCTAAACCAAATATTTGACTCAAATATTTCATATACAGCAAAATATACAGAGAATTCCTTTCCAGTTGCTTTTTCAATAGTATATCCGTCATGCAAATTATATCTTCTAATATCCTGTGACCATCTTTCATACATATTATTCATTCCCCTTTATCAAAACCTTCTTCTAATAACTTAGAGTTAAAATCCTTTTTCCTTGTTTATATAGATAATCCCATATCTATATCTTTCATAATACTACTTTTCAATTACTTCACTATATTGAATTTTATCTCTATAATTATCAAGAACTACTTTTCTAATATCAATCATTTCGTTTGGAAGGTCGTTTATTTTGAACCACCTTAATTCTGAACATTTATCTGGTTCCATTATTTTAGGTGTACCAGTATACTTGTTAACAACAAAATAAATATCATAATATGTTCTTCCCCCACTATTGCTAACACGATGAGACAAATGGACAAAATCTAAGTCTGTAATACTTACATCAATCCCTAACTCTTCTGCACATTCTCGCACAGCAGCCATTTTAGCTGTTTCACTTTCGTCAACATGTCCACTAGCTGCTATATCCCACTTTCCATCTTGATAGCCAGTGCTTATTCTGCGGTGCAATAAAACTTGAATATTTCCATCTCCATCTTCTTTCTGTAAAATAATCGGAAATATTGCTGATAATGACTTAAAATGTTCGCCCATTTTCCACCTCCGTGTATTTCTTGTCCTAATCTAAAATAAAGAATGTTCCAATTGATAATCACATGATTTTCGACTAATGTTTTTTATTTATTATTGGAATAATTCTAGCACCACAGGCTTTTTCATAGAATTCTATTGAGCTTCCATTTCCGATTATACATGTTTCATGTCCAAGTTCTTTCATATCTATTAAACATGCATTTAATAAAGCCTGTCCTATTTTTCTGTCCCTATAGGTTTTTAAAACCCCTAATGGTCCAAAATACCCTTTTCTCTGCTTTGAAATATTGTATCCTGCAAATCCAACTATATTATCATCTTTCATAGCAATATATATTGGAATATCCTCAAGGCCTAATCCATAATCTATTGTCTTTGCCCATCTCTCATAAAAGTTTTTTAAAACAAACTCACTTACGGCATCCTTATTATTTTTTGTAACTTTTCTTATGGATATATCTTCTGTACAATTAATAGTGAGTTCACCATTTAAGTTAACAACCATGTCCCTTGGAGATGCAATAATTGAAATTATTAAATCTTTATCTAAACCACTTAAGCATTGTTGAGTTATCTTGTCTTCAGAATTTAGTATTGCATTTAGAATCTGTCCATCGTTAACGAATATTTGACCATGCTCCTCAAAAAGTTCTGTTTTATTTTTTGCTTCAAAAAGATTATCTCTAGTTAGTAGTGATATATTTATATTTGAAGAACCCTCACAACTTATTTGCTCATATTCACTTGAACTCTTATCTACGATGGATGAATTTAAGACAGATTCTATAAATGCTTCATCAACTATAACCAATGTTCTTAACTCATCATTTACTTCACTATCAATCCTCAATGATCCTAAGAACAAGTGCACAGGATGAATAGCATTGAAATTATTTTTCCTTGCTATATCATTAGCATGTTTAATTAATTCAAGAGCTTTTGGTGTAAAATTAATATTCTCAATCATTACCTTGCCTCCTGTCCCTATAAATACCTTTCTAATGACTGCTCAATATTTCTTTTCATAAATTTAGCATCTACTATGAATACATCTACTAAAAGTTTACCATCCATCTGATATTCTTGTTTGACTACTTGTCCACCAAATTTTCTATAGAATTGATTAGATGTTGAATAGTGATGATTATAGATAACAATCTTTTCCATGCCTTTATCTAAGAAGAAATTCAATATATAACTAATCATCATTAGGGAAGCACCTTTGCTTCTATGGTCAGGATATACCCAAAGGCCATTTAATTCTATCCCTTTTTCAGGTATGTCGTAAGTATCGGCAAAGCTGGCAAATGCTACTCCAAGCATATTGTCATCTTCAAATGCTCCTATCAATAATCGAATATCATTATGTTCTTTGGCTGTGAGCATCCAATCTACCCAGAATTCCAATTCTTGTGAAAGAAAAAGAGTATTTTCAGCTCTCCCAGCTAATTCTTCAGTCCAACATAATATTTTCAATTCTATTGCTTCTTTCATATCATCTTGTGTTAGTTCCCTTACTTTAATCATAAACTTATCCTCCAATTATACAGGAAATCTTCTTATCAAATTTGCTGTATTCTATATAGATTTTTGTTTTCCAATTAGGATACTTGTAAAAAATGAAATAGTATTATATAAAGAATGAGCCAAAATACAAGTAAACAATGATCCTGTATTTATATACAACAATCCTAATACCAAACCACATATTATAGCTGACAGTGTTTGAACAAAATTGAAGTGGAGAACTGCAAATAAGAGGGTTGATGCCAAAAGAGCAAAAATAGCTCCATATCTATTTTGTAAAGAACTTAATATTATTCCCCTTATCAATATTTCTTCTACTACTGGAGCAAGCAAACATATGCGAATGAAATTTACCATAGGGGATCGGCTTAATTCTGATATTGTTCTCCTATACTCATCTGCGCTGGTCACAAATATGTTATCAAAAAAAGGATCTAGAAACTTATCAAGTAAAAGATAAAATAATATGGCACAGGCAAAAGCCAATAATACTCCTTTCATTGATATACTGCTAAGAACACTTACTTTCAATTGATACTTCTTTATAAGAGTAAGTAGAAATATAGTATTAACAGCAATCAAAGTTAAAAGATTAAGCCAAACAGAAGTTTTGTTTTCAAAGGTTCTCCAAATCAGCTTATCTAATGCAGCGGGAATTATCCCACAAATTATAAGATATGTAACTATCCAGTAAATAGTCGTTATAATGCTAATTGTATTTGAGCTCAAAATCTCACCCTCTCAAGAAAATCAATATGGTCTAAAAATATGTCCTAATTATTAACATCTAAAAAATAGTATGTATAATGATTCAGAGGGCAACAGGATGTTGCCCTCTGTCTACCTAATACAATAGTTACTTTTCAATATAGTGACAAATATCTAAAATAATATTGCCTTTCTCATCTGGGGTTGTAAATCTCGGACAAGCATATCTTTCAAAAAACCAATAAGCATTTTGCTCATCTGGGATAATTTTAAATCCCTCTTTTTCACAACTTTCGGCACATTTATGTTCTTGCGCATAAACCTCTTCTTCTTTACCATATATCCATGCAACGCCTAAGTCAGCTTCTTTGAAATCAATAAAGGAATATCCCTCAGGGACTTCTGTATTCTTGGGGCAGAATATGCCAATCCAATACACAAATGGCTCATTCTCTTTCCAATGCATAAGCCCAATATAAGCATCACCATCTTCATATGATGCTTTTGTATCACAGTTCTTTTCCAACACTTCAAACCAACCCTTAGAAAACCATTCCTCCCAATAACTTCCGAATCCACCATTGACTCTATCCTTGTCTTCATATCGTTTCCCAATGAAACGCATTGCTGGAACTGATTGCCTGTAAGTTTTAATAACCTCTCCCATTTTTTCCCCTCCCATTAAATAAAGTTCTAAACTGAATTATTTAAAACTACTATATTTGCAGACTTACAATGTTCCATATGTTCATCTGAGTTAAATGAGTCTACTATACTCATTCTCCATATGTTTCCAAATTCCTTTATTTTTCTTAAAACTTTGTACTATTTTTTATATAATATAAGGCATTCGGTCTATTAACTAAATGCCTTTTGCTGTAAGTTAATCATTGTGCTAATTTAAAGAACTTCAATATCTGTTTAACCTCCAATAACTAATGACATTAAGCAATTAATCACTACATCTGGTCTATCTACATGTATTAGATGATCACTGTCTAAAGCAATTATGAGTTCATTTTGACTAGATAATAATGCCAAATCTGCTTGTAATTGATCCCATTTCTCTTCATACTTAATTGCTTCTTCTTCAGGTATTCCATTTTCAACCCAGTTCTTAACAGAAAAAACTTTATCGCGAGCAATTACTCTTAGTGGAACATTAGGAAATACAGGAATACTCTTAATGTCCTCCCCATCTTGTATCCAATTTGCAAATTCATCTGATATCACCTTATAAAACTCTGAATTAGCTCCAAATTCCATAGCATTCTGAATTTCTTCATTTGTCAGATACTTCTCATACTTGGAAGTATCATTTGTATTTTCACTGGTAAGCTCTTCTCTTGATTTCTGCGAGAATTCATTAAGTAAATCCACCATCTTCTCAATTGAACAGTTAACATTTATAGTTGGTGTATCTAGATTCTCCAATTGCTCCAGATTATACGAAGTTGAATCTAATAAAACTACAGCTTCAATTTCATAAGGATACATTTTTGAATATTGCTGCACACATAAACCACCGAATGAATGACCCATCAGAATATACTTTTCTTTAATCCCGATTTTTTTAAGTAGTGCATTTAACTCAGAGGCTATATTTCTAGTTGTCCTAGCACTTTTGGGAAGATCACTCTTCCCATAACCTAGTCTATGATAGACAATTACAGTAAAATAATCCTTTATCTTATCAATAACTGGATAGAAATTATAAAATGAATTACCTATACCCGTCTCTATGACCAATGTGATATCTCCATTACCAATAATTTTATATTCAAAATTTATTTCATTCATTTGTATCTCTCCTAGAAAATTATGAACTAAAGGCTATCTTAGATTTTTTTGTTCTAAATCTTTAATAATTAAAGGACTGGATTCCTCTATATAAGCTCTAATAACATCATAGTCAAATAACAATAAATCCAAATCATCATATTTTGTATTAAAATCATACTCCAATGCATCTACAAGTCCTGATATTCTTTTAGAATCTATTTCTGATATTTCACTCTCTTCAAATACAACATTCATCTTTAAGTTAAATTTATCTTTTATTATTTGATTTAATCTACTATAGTCATGATAATAATTATTTTGTTGATTTACTCGCTTTTTTCTATTTTCATCACGCATATATTTGATATATACATTCTGTATCCATAATTCATCTGCAATCAAGTGACAATAATATCCCAGGTATAAGTCGTCATGTATCTTGTTTTTGTATTTCTGCAAAAACCCATCATAATCATAGTATTGATATCTAGGATCTTTTGAATCTTCGTAGGGTTCTCTTTTAATTCTAAAATGGGAAATAGCTTTTGCCTCTTTAGTCTTTTCATGTAAATCAGGTAATAGGTTGCCTAAATTAAATCGCATTAAATCTAAACTAAAATGTTCTGCTACTCTTTCTGATATTGCTAAATGTATTATTCTTGATGCCATTTATTCTTATCCCTCCTCTTCACTGTAATAAAGAATCATGATATACTATGCCTTGCCTTCTATATTTAAATATAATCTAGATATTCCATGATTCCTATTTTCAGGCAATACTGCTAAATGCACATTACTCCACTGAGTTCATTGGTATTATAACAAACTGTTCCTTTTTTTACAGATCTTCGCTCCAGTTGAAGTAGCATGTTACGGGACTTTATATTATCCCTTGAGTCTTAAGATAATCATATTTTAAAAGAAATTCTTCCACTATTTCTTTAATCGTAGAACTCAAATTTGATGGTATTTTATCTAATGAAAAGAAACGAACATCTCTTCCTTCACTTGGATCAATTACTATTTCCCCAGAATAGTCTTTACACAGGTATGTGGCAGTGACATTATACACTTCGTTTCCATCAGGGTATTTGTAATATAATCTCTCCCCTGAATAAACATTAAATAGTTTTAGGTTTCCACACACCAACCCTACTTCTTCAAATACTTCACGACTAGCTGTTTGCTCAAGACTTTCTCCAAGCTCCATTGCACCACCAGGCAAGCCCCACCAATCCCTATCAATACGATGATGCAATAGAATCTGATCCTTGTCATTTAACAAAATAACATTTGCTCCACACATAATTATTGGCCTTGTCCCTATTAATTTTCTTAGTTCTCCAATATAATCAGCCATACTCACACCCCCAACTATATAAATAATACTACCCCTTAAAAGCTATGGCATCCAGCTGGAATTGAAGACCATCGTCTCCGCCACGGTGAGCAAATTCAGTTTGTATTGATTTGCGAGCAGGATACTTGCCATTAAATCTTTCTTTTATTACCTTTTCCAAAATAGGTATATTCCAAATATCTCTAAACATACAATCAATCTTTACAACTGAATCTAAGGATAAACCAATTGATTTCAATCTCTCCTCTAAATGGTCAAATGCACCATTAATCTGATTCTCAATAGGTTGACCAATATTACCAACACAATAATTCATGAAAGCAAAATCCCCAGCCTCAACTATTCCTGCATGCACCCACTCCTCATTTACATCACTTCTTATAATTTCTCTCATTTAATTTTCCCCCCTTTACTTTCTCAAGCAATCACTAAGCTGAACTAACAAATGATGAATCATGGCTTGTACATTGCCATTCCTTATTCTATTGTCAGAAATCCTTACCCATCCTATTAAACGGAAAAATTTTAAATACTACCTTACCCTTTATCTCTTCCATAGATACACTTCCAAAACTTCTACTGTCATTACTTCCTCTAGGTAATCTATTATCCCCTATAACAAAAACTTCATCTTTTGGCACTATGTAATTTACTCCATATAAGAGTGATTCTGTGAATGATTTGCTTTCAACATAAGTTTCCTTAATATATTCATCATTTATGTACAGCTTTCCTTCTAGAATATTTATCTTATCTCCTGGAACTCCTATAACTCTTTTAACAAAAGCCCTACTATCGTCTTCTAATGGAGACCTAAACACCACTATATCCCCTCTGTTATATTCTTCAGTATTTAGTACAACTTTATATTTTCTTAACAATAATCTATCACCATCTTCAAGAGTTGGAGCCATAGACTCTCCACTTACAGCTGTAATACTAAAAATAAAAGTATTTATAAATATGCCTACAATTATTATAATTAACGATTCAATCCATTCCCGTTTATTAGCTTCTGCTATTTTATCTTTAACTTTAGAACTAAAATTCATATTATTTCCTCCATACCTTTTATTAATTCCTTTGTCTTGTTTTTTAGTCTTAACTCTGCTACAATCAAACTCCGATATAGGAAAATCCTTTTTTAACATTTTTTGCTTCTCCTCCTTACACATAATAATTATTCATGCAAATTTGGTAAAATATCACTCCATATTGCACGCAGAATATCTTTATGTTCGATTTCATTGTGAGAAGTAACAGTAATGACAGCGTTATAATCCATTAAAACTACACATAATTGCCCATACATTCCATCTGCTCGATAGGTGTTCGGAGGTGTGCATTTCCAAACCTGATAACCATAGCCTCCTCTAGTTTCAGCATCATCTTTAATTGATGTATCAATCCATTCAGAATGCATGCTCTTTACATAGGTAGCAGGCAATATTTGTTTATCCTTGTATACTCCATTTTGTAGTAACATTATTCCCATACGTGAAAATTCATCAGTTGTTAGATATAAACCTCCCGAACAGGATGTATGTCCATTCTGACAGGTATTCCATTGGGGATTTATAATTTCCAACACATCAAACAAGCGAGGTCTTAAGTAATCAAGCATTGTTTTGCCACTCACCTTTTCTACAATCCGGCCAAGCATGTAAGTACATAAATCCTCATAGAAAAAAATGGAACCTGCTTCATTTTCCATTTCAGTCATAAAGAAGAGTTCTGCTCTATCTTTAGAGTTATACTGATCGAAATCTTCGAATGTGTGTCCAGAGCTCATTTGCAACAAATGTTGAATAGTAATTTTTTCAGAACCTGAATAAGCGATTTTCTTATATTCCGGGAAAAAATCCAATGCATAATCCGACAGTTGGACACGACCTTCACTTTCTGCTATACCTATCCCTACTGATGCAAAAGTTTTCGACGCTGAATAAAGGTTTTCTCTATCATTGCTACGGAATCGGTGCTGTGCTAAAGTCTTTCCATTTTGATAAACATGAACACCGTATACACCAAGATTTTTTTCAATAACTGAAATACGGAAGTCCGTTAATAATCCCATTTTAACATCCCTTCTCTCTTATCAAATAAATTATTGGCAATAACTACACTAAAAAATGAATTTCTACTCATAAAAGATATGATATAAAAGAAATTTATCAGTATAGTAACATTAATTTTTACTTTTTTGAAATGGAGTATGAATACACAAATGTGACCTGTAATATAAATAATATATCACAAACATTAATTTTATAGTTTACTTTAACTAATAGCATGAAAATGGTAATAATTCTTGTATGTTAATTTTTTCTACTCCGTTTTCAGTTTCAATTAATACACCGATACTAGGTGCATACTTCATTAGTAATTGCCTACAATTGCCACATGGTGGAATCAATACGCTATTTTCCTCCTGCGACCTTACTGCAACTATAGTTTCAAATTCTCGCTCTCCTGCTGTGAGTGCTGCACCAATAGCTATATACTCAGCACATGAACCATGAATGGCATCTATGTTAACTCCAACATAGATATTTCCATTTTTACATCGTATCGCTGCACCTACAGTATGATTATAATTAACTTTATCAAAATTTTTATCTATAATACTCTTTGCAGACTCAATCAATTCCAAATCTTTATTACTAACCATAAAAGAACCCCCTCTATTAGTCTTATCTTTATTAAGTCGTAATTATTTACTTATATACATTATATAAATTGTGTGGATTATAGACCTATAGCTTTGCTACTAATATCTCTTTCTCTAATACATCAGCAAATCTCTGAATGTATTCTCCAAGTGTTTCTAACCATTTTAGGATTTCATCATCATCTTTATACTTATTAGGTTCTTCTCTAATACTTATGACCTTTTTCATAATATCAATATCTGGGACTAAATCGTTATCCAATGCCCACTTTCCAGCTTTAGTTTTAGCAATAACTCTACCTGTCCTAAGAGTATATATACATCTTGCTATATCTAAAAGCCAGCCTGCTGAATACAAACTTCTATCTGTTGTAACTGCATGTTTTCTTATTGCATCATAATGATTTATAATTGCTTTAATAATGTCCTCTTTTAATGGATATTTAAATTTATCCCTTACTTCATCACCATATAGTAAATATCCTTTTTCTATAAGTTCCATCATAGAAAAAGGGTCAAAATAATATTTATTGGTTATCCTTTGACCACTTGTGCCCCAATATACAACATTATTAGGAGTTTTGTTAATAAAATCATCAAGAGATAAGAAAGCACCTTCAAATGAGCGAAAATATGAATTACTACTATTCTCACCCAAAAGTATTTGTCTTAGGTTAAGAAGCTGATTTGCTTGTTCATCTGTAATTTCCGATTTAGTTAAGCATAGTATGTCTATATCACTCCAACCAAGTTTAAAGTCTTCAAGCACAACAGAACCATAAAGATAAATTGATGGTTTATTAGTTGCTAAAATATTTACTATCCTATTTTTCATGGTTTCAATCGAATGATTCATTTTATCTCTCCTTTAAAAGAAGTATAAATCCTTTTAATCTACTGTTAAGTCGCTAAAAACAAATAATAAGTCCTTATAAGGAACGACACTGGGGTCATTCCCTACAGTATACTATTCTACAAAATTTTCTAAATTCCTTCTTTTTCCATATATTATTTTATACACAAAAAAGAAGGTCGATAGCTTATTGATATGCTATCGACCTTGCTTTGTCTCTGTTTTATATGGGACAATACTCCTGTCCCTCTGTCCCTCCTAATTTAAAGTGCTTTTCCAAAATTTATAATGCATCTTCTATCGTTCGTTCTTCTGTTCTTACCATGGTGAAAAATCCACTATTCTCATATGCCTGATACTTTTCATAGCTGTTAATTCTTGCTAAGCAGTCCTTATAATTTTCCATTGCTCTTTCTCGATTATCTGCTTTGTTAATTTGTTTCGTAAGCGTACAATAATCTCATGGATTTAAAAGTGTCAAAAATCATGGGATAATATCTCTACAATACTTTTAATGTTTGCAACACACTTTGTCAACATTAGAACAGTAGGGAGATGATAATTTGATAACTATGAAAACATCGAAACACGAAATACATAAAGCCCAGTGGCAGGAGCTGATCAGGGAACAAAGTGAGAGTGATTTATCAAAGAAGTCCAGAGCCAGGCACCTAACTTATTAGCTTTATAATCCGAGTCTGGCACCTACTTCTGCATACTCTATATCTTTTCTTTCTGCATTCCAATTACCCCCTGTTTGTCCGTCCCATATCGCTCCTGTTTCAACGAAACCGACAGACGCAAACAACTTCCGGACGGCTTCGTTTACCATCCAATATGATGTAGCAACTGCATCGGCTTTTCCTTGTGGAAACGACTTTATGTAATCAATAACTTTCATCATTGCTTGTTTGCCAAATCCTTTGCCTTGATGCTTTTTATCAATCATAAAGCGATTAAGTCCATAAGTAGATTTATCTCCATATTTTTCACATAAAATTGAACTTTCCGCCAGTTCGTAAAATCCAATATCAACATATCCTATGACTTCATCATTGTTGCATATAGCGAAGATCATAGGAGGTTTTTCGTCGTTGAGTATCTTTACATAGGCTTTAGCCAAACAATATATGCTGGAATCCACATTTCCTTTCTGCTCGTCTGTTATGCTTAACTTCAACACTGCCTCAAAATTATCGTGGGTAATCTTTCTTAATTCAATCATTTTTCTTCCCTACTTTCGAAAATATAAATTTAAATCCATTAACGACACCAGTATAGCATAAAAAACCGGATGTTTCCACATAAAAAAATGGTCCAGTGCCAAGCGCCTAACTTATGTGGAAATGGTAATAAATACAAGAGATGTTGTGGGAAGTGCTAAATACCATAGACGTAAGCGCCCAATAATAGATGTATTGTATAATAATAGGGATTCAGACCATTGGCTTTTGCGGTTTCTACAAGTGAGTATACAGTTGCACTTGCATTGGCGCTTTCTGGGCTACCACAAAATGTCCAATTTTTTCTACCTACTGTAAATGGTCTTATACTGTTTTCAGCAATATTATTGGAAATTACACAGTTTCCATCTTGAAGATAGGTTTCTAATTTATCTTTATTATTTAAGGCATATTGAAGGGCCTTCCCAATTTTAGACTTAGGAAGTACTTTTTCATTAGTGCTTTCTACCCATGACCAAAAGGCCTCTAGGACTGGTTTTTCTTTCTCTAGACGCTTAATTTTTCTATCTTCTGGGGATAGGTGTTTAAATTTTCTTTCCCAGTCAAATAGCTGATTACAATATGCTATTCCTTTTGCTGGCAAGGTTGCTTCTGAGCTTTTCATGTCTTTAGGGAGGGCTTCCGTAAAATATCTTCTTACATGGGCCCAGCACATACAGTGATGAATATCCTCTAACTTATTATATCCTGAGAATCCATCTGTATGGAGATAGCCATTAAAGCCATTTAAGAATTCTTTAGCATTATCGCCTGACCTTCCAGGTGCATATCTAAATATTCTTATTCCCCTTTTAGCATTAGTTGAAGTAGAATATACCCACATATATGATTTTGTGGTATTTCCCTTACCCTCTTCATTTAATACTTGGACTGGAGTCTCATCTGCATGTAAGAATTTATCTTTTAATAGTTCTTCCCGTAGCTTTTCTACTACTGGATTTAACCATTCTTCTGATGTTTTTATAATCCAATTAGATAATGTTCCTCTACTTAAAGTAAAACCCATCTGTTTCCAATCTTTTTCTTGACGATATAGTGGTACTGATTGTACAAACTTTTAATACATTGTCCATGCTACACTTGAAGCTGTGGCGTAGGAATGTTGAAGTACAGGTTCCGGTGTATATGGGTTAAATATCCCTGGCCTGTTTTTTGCTTTGCATTTTCTGCATTCATATGTTTCTTGATATATGTTAACTACAGATATTTCTGCTGGTATGTATTTGATCTCTGATCTTATGAATTTCTTTCCAACTACAGAAAGTTTATTTCCATCCACTGGGCATACCTGTTGTGATTCTTCTAATTTAAATACCTGTTCTTGGCTGGGTAAATCTTTAAATAGATCCGTTCTCTTGTACCCTCTTCTAGTTCTTTTAACTGGTTCTTCAAAGGGCACTGGCTCAAGTATGGATAGATCCATCTCTTTTTCCGCTTCATTAAATAGACCTAATTCCATATCATTAATTACTTGTTGGCCATCTATGACTGAAGTCTTTTCTGTCTTTCTTCCATAGAGTTTTTTAATTAAGTAATCCATGTTTTCATTACTCTTTTTTAACTCTTCTCTAAGAGCTTCTATGGTTTTGTTTTGTGATTCAATTATATCTTGAAGTGTTCTTATTAAAGAGTCATTATTCATTGGAAGAAGTCCTTTCTTCAGTATATTTTTCTAATTTTATTATACCATTTTCAGACGACAAAAACAAGTTAAAAGATGCCTGAAACCACTAAATTTCAATAGTTTCAAGCATCTATACTATCCTCTTATTATCTATCTTTTTATGACCTTTTTCTGATCGACTGATAATCCTTCTATTAGCCATCTGAATTGTTGTGGTGTAATTTCTCTAACCTCTTCTGTAGTTCTTGGCCACTGAAATACTCCACTTTCTAACCTTTTGTAGAGAAGAAGAAATCCATCACCTTCCCATAAGAGAGCCTTCATCCTATCTCTTTTTCCTCCACAGAAAAGGAATAATGCGTTTTCAAAGGGATTTAGATTAAAATTCTGAGATACTATGGCAGAAAGACCATCTATGGATTTTCTCATATCTGTCTTACCGCAGGAAATGTATATCTGTAAATCTTCTGGAAATTTAATTTTCATAGTTTACCAATCAAGTTAAGAACAAAGCCTAATGTATTTGGATCAGCTCCATTTAGAATTTCAATTTCATTACCATTTGATCTAAGGATAGCACAAGTACCTTGCTTATTAATCTTTAGCTCAGCATGACTTGCTTTTACTTCAACAAATTGAGTTTGTCCTGTAACTGCTAAAGTTCCAGCTTTAATTAGCGATTCTTCTCTAATGACTCTTTGCCAGTAGTAGAATTTACCATGTGAAATATTTGTGCCTTCTACACCACTCTCTAATTGATAAATCACTCTCACTTTGTTCCCTGATCAGCTCCTGCCACTGGGCTTTATGTATTTCTTGTTTCGATGTTTTCATAGTTGTCAAATTATCATCTCCCTACTGTTCTAATGTTGACAAAGTGTGTTGCAAACATTAAAAGTATTGTAGAGATATTATCCATGATTTTTGACACTTTTAAATCCATGAGATTATTGTACGCTTAATTTGTTTCAATATAAATTGTTTTTCTTGATCTTGACGTTCGAAAAACCTATCTACTGACATGCTTTGCGGGCATAACATAACAGCTACATGATGATAATCTGAGATTTCCTTTAATACTTCAACTGAAATGTTAGTATCAACAAATACCTTCTTACCCTGTTCTGCTAACTGAATAAGTCTAACAATTTCTAAATCTGTAGCCTCTTCACCACAACCAATTATCCAATTATCGTATTCCTCAGGTGTCCGCCCTATAAACTCCTGCCAATCTTTCATAGTTTCAAAATATGACAAGTTAGGCTGATCAACCTTGTTAATTGCATTCATTAAATTAAAATGATAATTCACTCCACACATAATACCATCATACTTCTCAGATAAAAGTTTTACCATTGTAGACTTTCCTGCATATGCTGTTCCATTGATGAAGTACACATTTCTAAAAATATATTTTAATATATTACTCTTTATATTAATGCTCATTTAAAAACCTCCTACATATTTAAGCTTGCAGTTATATCAGATTAAGCAAACAATCTATTTGACTGCAAATAATACTCTGATATCATACTGCTCTTTAAGTTAAGTATCGAGACTTAGCGACTTCGAACTTTCTCTATAATATTTCTTTCCGATGTGGATAAGCTTCTGTTATAAGAAGTGGCGTCATCTTTTCGCTATGACACATCGCATAATATGAATAATGTGTCTAATTCTAATACTTTACCCCCTAAATTATCTCCTAAAATCATTTCATGGCTTAGAATTCTATACTTTCCAAAATGTTTTTTATTCTTTTTTCATTAGTATTGTAAAATTTTTTTTCTGCTTGTATAAGAACATATCGATATGAGTAGTCTTCACCATCATCTTTTCTATCAAAGGTTATAACCTTATAAATTGTATCTCTTTCCTCTTGAGAGTATATTTTACCTCTTGTAGTTCCGTCTACTATAAAATCATCTTCTTCATATGTTTTCTCCCAATACATATTAGGAGAAATTCCTTCGAAAATGTATATAATATTATCAATCTCACTATCCATATAAATAGTTATACCAAAGTCTGGTGTGCCATCTGGTAATCCATTGCCTTTAGAAGCCTTGTCTTCTTCTATTTCCCAATTTTGTGGGTATTCAAAACTAAAATATTGTTCCCCTGTAACATATTCATAGTGAAATGTATGTTTAGAATACTCTTCATTTTTGCAGCTTATGGTAATTAACATGAGTAATAACAACAATAAAATTAACATGCTTTTTCTTCTCATTCTATCCCCCCTCGTAATGAAGATAAATATCCTTTTGCATTCCTTTTTTTCAGTTCTGCATTAGAAAGATATTCTTCATACTGATCAAATCCTGTCTATAATTCCACAAAAATAAACGGATAATCAGCAACCTTTTCAAATTGACATGACAATGCAGTATTAGCGGAAGCTATATTGTTTTTCCAACATTCCCAGTATACAGTCAAGCCATTTTGAGCTGCTTTATTTAGAAATAGCTTTGTCATAGCTTTCGCATATCCTTGCTTTTGATATTCTTCTGACACTTCGATGCCTATTGCTATTGCATCTTTACTTGGATACTCACTGGTGCAAAAACCTGATACTTTATTGTTAATAACAAGAGTGTAGCCAATGCCTCGGTTAAAGAAATCTTCCATATCGTTATATGTTCCTGTCCCAATTATTTCATCGGTTATCATATCAAGGTTATTTGTAGTAGAAGTTATAAGTTCAGGTGTTATTTCTTCAATATTATCATAACTTGATTGCCTGTCTATATGAGTAGGCTTGATACTGTACAGGCTTCTTTCATATTGATAACATCTATTAGGAAATAATCCCATTATAGAATTCATCCAATCTTCATTTGGATAAAGCATAAAAAATATACTTTTTCTGTCTCGTATATCATCTGTTAATATTTTATTGGACAAGAAGTCTAAACATTCCTTTGTTAGATTCCCTCCAAAAAACAACAGATGCTTTAATGATATTATGCAAGTATTTGGATTAATATCATCGTCAACAAAAATCCTTCCAAGTCTAGGATTCTCTAAAAGAGTATCAATCATATATTGGAGATCTGTATAATTAAAGAATTTCCTTGTTTCTAAATTAAGTCTTGTTATTTGTTTCATTTAACTACTCCTTTTTTAAAAATTATGCAAAAATACACCAACTAACGCCGAATTTATCAATAAAGCTAACCATACAAGAACTATAAAAACATGGTCCCAAAGGAACCAAAATGTAAGCAGAATTGCATAGTATTACCAGTTATACTTTTTTCTTCTCCCAATTCTGACAGTGCTAATATTTGTCCAAACACATCTAATTCAGCATGCATATAACTTCCATCATCATTTGTATATTCCCTTATCACTTTAGCATCAGAAGCTTTTTGATACAGTTTAACTGCATCATCGACCTTAACATATCTAATCCCTCCAAAAAAATTCAAACTTTTTTGCAAAATAATATAATACTGATACTACTAATTTATAAAAATCAATATCACTCTTTACTTAAGGGCTCCTATATAAACAATGGTGAAAATCTATTTGTCTCTATGTATTTCATAAGTTGTTTATTTATATAGGGAATATAATTTATCTTTTCTAAATCTAGAATAGAACCCATTTTGCTTCACTTGATATATTTAGATTATCAGCTTCCAATTACATAAGGTCTTCTATCTATTATATAATTAATATGTCCTACATTTTTCTTGAATCCTACAGATTCAAAAAACTCCTTTTCAACTTCTTCAAAAACTATTGCTGATACAAAAAATGCACCCATCCTATTTAACTCCGTTATGATTGCTTCTCCAAGTTGTTTCCCTACTGTAAATTCATCTTTCTCAATAATTGACCCATTATCATATTCTAAACCTTTTCCTTGCAGTTCTAAGGACAGACAGAATTCAACTATTTCAGCAACTAAACCGTCAAACATTGCCCGTGCTATTCCTACTAGCTTACCCTCTAGATAAGCTCCTACTATTAAACTACTATGTTGCAATACTCTTGAAGCAATCTCTTTTCCATAACCCTTCTCACATATATCATTATTTTCGTAAAATTCATAGAGCTCTTTAGGTGTAACATTAGGGTTTATCTTAATTTCTATTTTCTTAATCTTATTGCTTAAATCTCCAATATGATCAGCCATAATCGCACTTCCAACTATGTAAATTATCTGAAATCCTTACCAATCTTATTAAAAGGAAAAATTCTACTTACTTCCTCGATACTACTATAGCTCTAAACAAATTGTCATGGATAAATCAACTAGATTAATCCTAAGATCTTCTAAGCTATTCCATTTTCTAGAATCCCATTCAATACCACTTAAATCATCGCCACCATAAAGCAATTGTCCTAGGATCACATTTCTAAATTTAGCTACTGCAAAGAAAGCTGCAGCTTCCATTTCAACTGTCACGCACCCCTCAGAAACACGCAAAGCAATTTTCTCTTCTGTTTCACGATAAAATGCATCAGTAGTCCATGTTTTAGCTTTAATAAATGGTATTTGATTGATTTCCAAATAATCTGTGATACATTTTAGAGCCTGTTTATTACATTCAACTTCTCTAGAAGGCTCTAAATAATGATATGATAGACCTTCATCCCTAATTGCTGAATCTGGAACAATCAAATGCCCTACTTGAATATCTTTCTTTAATACACCTGCACCACCACATACGATGAATTTCTTAAATCCCATAGCAATTAATTCTTCAAGTTGTCCACCAGAACCAGCTGCCCCCAAATAACCTTGCACAATCCCAATGGCTTTTCCATTAAATTCTGTCTCATATATAGGCAATACAACTGTAGCTGTAAAGAACTCAGCAACCTTTTTCAATCTTCCTTCATCTAACATTCTCTTAATTACATCACCAAAGAATGTAATTACACAATACTCTGGAACATCTCTTTTTTTTATGACATTAGAAGGCTCAATTTTAGCTCTTAAGCTAGAATCAAACTCCAATATAGGATAATCCTTTTTTAACATTTTTGCTCTCCCCCTTTTCTTCAATCTGCATATACTTAAAATTATTTATAGAGATTTATATGTTTTTCTTTACAATTGGATTACCATTACTTCCTCATCCCACATTATTTCACCTGTTTTATTAAATCCTAGACCTTCATATAACTTTTGTGCAACTATGTTTTCAGGTTCAATGCTTGTATAAAATTGAATTTTCTCATATTCTTTTCTTATTAAATCTAATAGCTTTATTATGGAACATTTACCATAGCCTTTACCTTGAAATTTTTGATCGATCATCAATCTGCACATTTCCATCCTTTTTGTATCTGGATCCAACCCATACATTAAAAAGCCAACCATTATTTCTCCATCATAAACACATAATGGATAAAGTTTGTCTTCAAATTCGGCCTGTAATATGGAGTACCAATTTGAAGCAACATAATCTTCTTGTTCCTCTGATACAGTTAACTCAACGCATTCTTCCCAATTTTCTTTATCTACTTCCTTAAAAATTATTTCCATTTATATCTCCTCAAATTTATTTTAGATTTCATTTATTACTATTTATAAACTAATCAGACTTGAATAATATTTATTTTATAGGCTTTCCAATCTCTTTATCTAATCTCCATTGTGGAGCAACTCCATCATCTCCCCAATATTCGTTAAGAGATATGATTTTATCGTTTTCAAATTCAAAAAATGAAGTTGCATGGAAGGAAGCACTATTATCTGACAACCAAACCCTTGTAACTGTAATCCCTAAATTCCCTACTAATTCTATTCTTTCAACCTCACCACACCAATCTCCTGGATACTCGCAATTTGCTCTAATATATTCTTCAGTCAAAAATTGTTCATTTGCATTATGCCAGTAAATAGTAGCATTAGGTAAAAAATAATTCTTTAATTTGCTTGCATTTTGATTGGCAACATCTTGCCAGAAATCCAAAATTATTTGCTTTCTATTCAAGTTAAGCACCACCTATTCTATAAATTTTAATTACTTCATACTTACTATGGTTCAACTTCCATAATTCCAAACTTTTTACTGATTAAATCTATAATAATTACATGATTATCGTAAAAAATAGCATTTCCCAGCAAGCCATCAGCTTGAATTGATTTGAAATTAAAATTCTCCAATCCAGATGGCTCATAAAAAATCAATGGTTTTTCTATAGTTACATCTCCAATTTCCCAATCACTCTCTGATCTAGCTCCTTTAAGTTGTACTATATCTCCCCATGCGGGAATCTCCAGTAATTTCATATCTTTAGCACTTTTTATTTTAGTTAGGCTAGTCCAAATCTCTTTAGTTGCAATAATGTCAAAGATACTGGAACCAGTATCATAAATTAAGGATAAATCTTTACCACCAATTTTAGAAGTTAAATATATTTTTTCATTTTTATATTTCATATCTAAAAAGCCACTATTTTTTTTAATATCCCTTGGAATATCATTTTGATCATTAAGTATAGCAAACTTTTCTTCCGAAAAATCTATAATAAGTATCCTGTTTTTAAAAAAATCAATACCCAGGCTTCCAATCAATTTATATTCAGCCACCTTTAATTCCTCTAAGGTAGGACCATAATCTTGTAATAACCCAAAATCCTCATTTGTAAATTCATAGTTTGACAATATTCCATCTATAGATATTATAGATGGTCTTTTATCTTTCTCTTTTTTTACTCTATGACTCGGCTCTATATCATGAAACGAATTCCCATATAAAACTGACAAAGCTCCCGTGTCCAATTGCAAGTAATAATCTTCCTCTATACCATTAAATTTAAAAGGAACCAATATTGCAGCTTTATTATAATATTCCTCTCCAATTGTACTTCCCGCCCATACAAACTCATTCCATTCTATTTTTTGGGTGGGTCCACTAGCTTGTAACAAAAATAAAATAAGGATAAATATCACTATAAATAAAATATACTTTTTCATTATCATACATCCCCCTATTCCCCCGAATCTCTCCTTATCGAATAATCCAAAACAGATGCCTAATCTGCTACAACAAAGACTTGATTTATAAGAAGTGCATCGTAAGTAATTAGTAAAGATTTGAGATATCATCCCTACAAAAGAAAATTACGAATTTTATAATAAATTTAGTTTCACATAGATATACTGCTACGACTCATTTGATAAATTATACGCAATAGTTACACTACAAATTGGAATTTGTCAACATTATCTTTTTACTTCAACAATCTCAATAAACAAACCAATTATAGCTAAAATGATGAATATTGCGGCAAAAAAATAATCAGTTCCACGCATACAACCAATAACCGTACTTATTGAACCAGGCTGAACTTTGTTCACGCTAGCAATCATCAACCCTACAAATCCAATCACACCACTTAAAAGCATAGATGCTCCTAAAATCATCTTTTTCATACTATCCATCTCCCTATTACAAATTTTATCCATAATTTTTCATTATAACTTCATTCTTTCAAACTCCCATTTATTGGTATGATAATCAATTGTTATTCCGCAATTTTAATGTTGAACATAAATCTACTTATACGACATATGCCTAATCTTCATCTTTAATGTCAAAGATTATAGCCTTATAATTATACCTTTATAAAAGTGCTACCCATAACTCAATCATTCCATCATACAGGCCATGAGCAATCACCAATGACAGTAGTGTACAATTTCTAATTTTTTCACGAAAAATGCAAAACAGGAAGCCAATAAATGAAGTCCCAATAACTTGCATCAGATTACCATTGAAGATATGAAATAGTCCAAACAGTATTGAGGATACAATAATAGCAAACCAACGAGAATCCTTAACTTCAAGCAACTTATGAAAAATATAGCCTCTAAATACAAATTCCTCTGCTAGTGCCACACCAATTATCGAATATACAAAATCATAAGCAAACTGCCATGGTTTAGAATATGAAGTGCTTCCCACCATTTCTTTGAACCCTAAGAGAATAGGAACTATAGTCAAAATTAGTGACATCAAAAGTGCGAAAATGACGCCTATCAGAATCTGATGTGAAATATTCTCTGTTTTCATCCCAAAGTCACTAAGTTTATCTTTATTTACCATTATCAAAGTGGCTGGTACCAACATAATGATCCATTGACTAAGAATCATCAATATCATTCGCACTCCAATTGGAAATTGCATCAGCAGATACCTATTGAACATAATTACTCCAAATATAGTAATAAAAACACCTATAATTGCAACTATGAGTTGAACAATGCTATTGGATGACTTTGATACAAGTTCTAAATCCTCAATATCTCTTTTATCCATAATGATTACCTCCATAAATTTTTGACTTATTTTATTATTAATAAATACTTTTTATATTCTCTCTCAACCTTAAATATAGGTAATAAGTCCTTATAAGGAACGACACAGGGCTCATTCCCTACAGTATACTATTCTACAAAACTTTCTAAATTCCTTCTTTTTCCATATATTATTTTAAGTATAAAAAATAAGGTAGATAGCTTATTGATGATATGCTATCTACCTTATTTATTCTCTATTTTATATGGGACAAGACTCCTGTCCCTCAGTTAGTTCTAAATCTTTGGATTGATCCCTTCCAATTTTCTTTATGAATTTCCTCAAAATCTCCTTGAGTAAAATCTTGTATAACTTTCCGCCAGAAAACTTGAGCAGGTTTGTTTTCTTTTAACTGAGCAACTTCCCATAATCCCGGAAATAAATTAAACATATGAAAAGCCACTTTCTTTCCTACACCTTGCCCGCGATATTTCTTCATTACGAAAAATTCTGCAATTGAATAGGAGTAATCATTTAAATCATCTACATAATAACGCCGTATTAGTACAAATCCTACAATTTTCCCCTCAATATAAAACATGAAAGGATGTCTTCCTTCTTCAGTCCAATAATAATCCAAATATTTATAACCATATAATCCATGTGAGTCAATATCGAATGGACCAAATTCTGTAAAATCATATATATAAAGCTCTAAAAGATTTCTTAAAACTGACTTTTGATCTATAGAAACTTCTTGTATCACGATATCCATTTTTATCCTCTCCAATCAATTATTACATATTATAAACTTATGACATATTGACAAGTTTTTTTTTGCCCTGTTTTAAACATCTCATGCCATGATGGAACATCAATAATTCCTAATAATTTAGCACCGCTATATTCACAGGTCTTTCTTGATGCAATATTTTCTGGAGAGCATGTTATAATAACATCTTCCATCCTATGCTTCTTTGCTAATATAAATAATAGCTTGCAAGCCTTTGAGGCATAATTATTTCCCCTGAAATGTTCATAAATTTCATATCCAATATTCCCACCAATTTTTATGTTATCATTATGACCAACTCGTAAATCACATTCACCAACTATGGTATCATCAAAGCGTCTTATAATTTTAAAATAATAAGCAGGTACATATCCCTTCTCCTTATTTTCATCGGCAGTTTTATATAGACTTAAGTAAATTTCTTGATTTTTTAAATCAGTTGTATCAAAAAACAAGTTTACACCCCCAAAATATTGCTAATCACTAAGACACATAATTTAACCTATTATTCATTCCATGTTGTTTTCGCTGTCCCTTTGTAACCTTTTCCACTTTAGCCACCTTAAATCTAATACAGTTGCTTTTTCCCTTGTCATTATTTGATCACAAGGAAAATTCTTGCACAAACCACAATAGTCAATTTTTTGGTTATCCACACAATCAAATGTATAGCAATCCCCTTTTGCATGTGATTTCCTACATCCTGTACAATTACCTTTTGAGTAAGTAGGACAACTTCCACAATAAAAGCCACATTTTCCAATCAAATTATTTACTTTTTCATTCATGAATTATCTCCACCTTATAAAAATATATTTGACACATTATCTAACAAACATGAAATTTAGAATCATTATTAAACACAACCCGAATAAATACTCTGTTATCACCATGTCACATAATGTTTAGCACTCAAGAGGTTCCTGAACCAGCCCCCAAAGGAATACCCCTTAGCAGCGCTTGCGCCAGTGAAGGAATGTGCTTTGATTCTCCGAAGACCTGACCCCTATTTGCCAAAGTGAACTTGAGTACTTTGTTATATGCAGCTTGAGCGGCTGTAGTTTGTACTCAGTCTAATAAAGGTAACTTCGAATTTCTTCACATTATAGGAAAAGTTTAATAAATATTGTACTAACATCCTAAAGTTTTAATATTTGTTCAATAATTTGATTTGCAATATTATCAACATTAAGTTCGCCATCAACAATAAAATCCGAATTGGGTTTTATCGTTTTTATTGATTCTAAATAAGCAATTCTACCATGGGAGAGATAGTAATTTAGCTCATTTTTTAATGCCTCTAATGGTTGGCTTATATTGTCCCTTAAAATGCGTCTTGCCATGGCAATGTCCAATGGTGTATCTATGTAAATTGCATAGTCAATATATGATGTAATCTTATCATTTTTGTATGCAAATGGATAATCAAGCAGTATGTAATCATAATTGTTTTGAGTTATCAACGACTCTATATCTAAAGCTAACTTTTCTAAACTCCACGCATTATAATCCGCACCATTTTGAACCCATTCAAAAAAGTCATTAGGACATTCCTCAAAATCATAATCATCAAAATAAATAGCCTTTGATAAAGATAATCTTCTCTTTAACTCATTTATCACTGTTGTTTTCCCACCACCTGAAACAGCAGCAATTGAAATAACTTTAGCTTTGTTCAAAAGAACACCCCCTCAAATTCAAAATTGTAAATTTCTCTTTTATGCACCTCTAAATCAACAAACTTTCTACTATAACTCTTTATCAATAAAGTTTCGTATAAAGTCTCTATGTTCACGATGTTGCTGAGCTGGACCCTAATGCTAGACCGTCTTGGCGGTGGTCACACTCCGTGAAGTGATGTAGTCTGACTTGCCTAAGACCCTTGCATGAATATGTTGTTATCTGTAGGAGTAATATAACGCTCCATGGCTTTCTAAAACACTTATTTTTATCAATCTTCCCTTAATTTGCTGGAACTTATTGCTGGTTACTTATAATTTAAAGTGATTTTCCAAAATTGTTAATGCATCTTCTATCGTTCGTTCTTTTGTTCTTACCATGGTAAAAAATCCACTATTCTCATATGCCTGATACTTTTCATAACTGTTAATTCTTTCTAAGCAGGCCTTATAATTTTCCATTGCTCTTTCTGGATTATCTGCCTTGTTAATCTGTTTCAATATGAATTGTTTCTCTTCATCTTGACGTTCAAAGAACCTATCTACTGACATGCTTTGCGGGCATAACATAACAGCTACATGATGATAATCTGAGATTTCCTTTAATACTTCAACTGAAATGTTAGTATCAACAAATACCTTCTTACCCTGTTCTGCTAACTGAATAAGTCTAACAATTTCTAAATCTGTAGCCTCTTCACCACAACCAATTATCCAATTATCGTATTCCTCAGGTGTCCGCCCTATAAACTCCTGCCAATCTTTCATAGTTTCAAAATATGACAAATTAGGCTGATCAACTTTGTTAATTGTATTCATTAAATTAAAATGATAATTCTCCCCACACATAACACCATCATACTTCTCAGATAAAAGTTTTACCATTGTAGACTTTCCTGCATATGCTGTTCCGTTGATGAAGTACACATTTCTAAAAATATATTTTAATATATTACTCTTTATACTAATGCTCATTTAAAAACCTCCTACATATTTAAGCCTGCAGTTATGTCAAGTTAAATAAATAATCTATTTCACCGCAAATAATACTCTGAAATTATATTGCTCTTTAAGATAATGTATCGAGGCTTAGCCACATCGCACTTTCTCTATACTATTTCTTTCCGATGTGGATAAGATTCTGTTATAAGAAGTGGTGGCATCTTTTCGCTATAATACTTCACATGATATAAATGATATGAATTATTGTGTAATAGTACTATTCTTATTTCTAAGATTATTTTTCCGCATCATAAATAAAGCAACCAACACCAGTGCTATTGCTGTTATAGCACCTGTCTCTCCTACAAAGTAAGTACTCTTCTCTCCAATAGTTAATGGGGAGAAAATAACTTGATCAAAATAATTATGACTTGCGTGAAGAATAATAGCCGGCCATACACTTTTAGAGTTTAAACGAATAATCGCCATAATTGCAGTAATAGCAATAACCTCAATAGTAAATATTGACAACTGATACCACAATGGTGTTCCAGGATTGTATAAGCCTGCAATCATTAGAGGGAAATGCCATACCGCCCATATTAAGCCACTGATTATAACTGCAGTTTTTACATTCCATATTTCAGACATTTTAGGAAGTAAAAAACCTCGCCATCCAATTTCTTCTCCTGTCGCTGTGACAATTGATGAAATAAACAGCACAAGCAACATTCCAGCTGAGTTTGTCTGTATTTGACCAGTCATTACATCCCGATTTACAATCCAATATAATCCATAGGATAATCCTATATATATAACAGGAACAAATAATCCAATTAATAGGTAAGTAATTTTACATGGATTCCACCCAAGAAGTTTTTCTTTACGATAATATATTCTCTGTATGATGAATGCTGATATAGCAGGGCACCACATCAATATTGCTGTCATACCAGCTGCATCATCTCCTCCTATTATCCTAATGTAGTAACAAATTCCACTTAACACAAATGTAATAATTAAAAATAATCTAATCGCCTTTTTATCTTTCATTTTTCCCGTCCCCCTAACTTATTATATTAGTATTATCTGTCATAAAAACACTATTTTACTTCGCGCTTTTCTACAATTGTGCAAGATCTCAGCTTTATTCAAAACAAACCTCTATGAGCAACCCCGATATCGCCATTTCTTCTAACGTTTTGCATACAAGAAGACATTGAGGGGTTACATAGCTCCTATGTCCCCGAAAAGGTTAGCTGAACAACCCATGATTCATTACTACCCTTGTATGCGTGTTATGTAAAGTCGCGGGCACTGCTGCTCAGAAGCCTCCACGGATGACGGCTCCTCATAAATTTCATATTTTATAAAGATTGTGCATTAACTAATAATTGTATAAACACTCTTCCAATCTCTTTTAACCAATTCTATATGCTTCGTGTTTATTTATATCAAGATATTCTCTCCCTCCGTTGTTCCATAACTTCACATTACAAACTTCAACCTCAATCAAAACAGTGTTCTTATACTTGAAATACTTTTCAAATTCTTCTTTATTTTTATTTAAGCATATAGTTTTTTCATTTATATTCTCTGTAAGATTAGGATGTCCCTTAATTATTGCAGTGCCTTCCATTTGAATGTTTCCAAGGCACAATGCAACATTGTTGTTCTTTTTAATTTGTTTACACTTGTCAAATGCTTTTGATGTAACAAAAAAAATTCGGAAATCATTTGACGCAAAATAAACTTCTCTGGCTGTAACTCTGTTATTACTACATGTTGCCAGCACAATAGACTTTCTGTTTTCTAACGCATTAATAACATCTTGCTTTAAAACTTCATAATCAAGACTCTTCATAGCAACCCTCCTATACTTGTGTTAAAATAATTTATGCTTCATACAATCAAAAAAATATGTACTATTCCTCACAAAACCTTTCCCTGACAAACTTGCCACAGGATGTGGCAGGTTCTACGCGCGATTTTCCAAACTCTAGCTCGGTTAGCTGAGGCATGTGCTTAGGCTTCTTATTTTTCTAATACTATCTTTTGATACATGAGTATATATTTCAGTGGTTTTTAAACTGCTATGTCCTAGTAACTCTTGATATATATAATATTAATTACAGATTCTAGTAAATATGTAGCAAAAGGATGCTTTTGTATATTGACGAATCCTTCAATATACTATTCTACAAAATTTCCTAAATTCCTTCTTTTTCCATATATTATTTTTATATGTAAAAAACAAGGTAGACAGCTCTTGCTATCTACCTTGTTTCATCTGGGACAAGACTCCTGTCCCTATATTCTCTCTAGTCTTATTCCTGTCATTTGTCCATTTAGATCTTGCTTCTCTAAATCTTCTTCAGTTACTCTTTCTACGGATTTAGCTAAAGTTTCGGCTTTGATAAACTCTTCATATTCATCTAAAGCTGCCTTTATTTCATCACTACCATCATAAAATATATTGATATTGTCTAGGACTTCGTATCCATTACTCTTTCTCATTTGCTGTATCTTAGAAACAAATTCCCTTGCATATCCTTCGTTGATAAGCTCTGGAGTTAAAGTTGTATCTAGGATTACGAATAGATTGTTTTCCATTGATACATCAAAGCCTTCTTTAGATGATATAGTGACTAGTACATAGTCTTTTTCTATCGCTATATCTTCTCCGTCCAAGTTCAGCACTAGTTTCTCACCTGAATCTAGTTTCTCAACTGTATCATGAGGATTTAACTCACTTAATGCTTTACCAAATGATTTAATCTTGCCACCAAGGATTGAGCCTGCTACCTTGAAGTTTGGTTTTAAGGAGTAGTTCATAAATTGGGATAAATCCTTTTCAAACACTACTTCTTTCACATTCAGCTCTTCCATGATTAATGGTACTAGATCCTTTATTTGATCTTCGTATTTCCCATCTATTACTACTTCTTTAAGTGGTTGACGAACCTTTATCCTCACTGATTCACGAGATGCACGGCCAAGTCCTACCAAATTCCTTACTAAATCCATCTTTTCTTCTAATTCTACTGATATTAAGTCAAGATTAGCTTCAGGATAATATTCCAAATGTACTGATTCAGATTCTGTCAGATTCTGATATATTTCCTCGGAAATAAATGGCACAAAAGGTGCTATCATTTTACATATTCCCACAAGTATTTCATAAGTTGTGTTATATACTGCTTTTTTATCATTATCCAATTCTGTTGACCAGAATCTTCTTCTATTTCTTCTTATATACCAGTTAGATAGATCTTCTATTACAAACTCTTGGATAGCTCTAACTACCCTTGTAAGTTCAAATATATCCATATCTTCTTTTACTTCTTTGAGCAAGCTATTATATTTTGAAAGTATCCATCTGTCTATTTCTGGTCTATCCTTGTATTCAATGAAGAAATCTCTTGGATTTATCTCATCTGTATTAGCATATAGAGAGAAGAAATTATATACATTTCTGATGGATCTAAAGAATTTGCTATCTACTTCTCTAAGTCCATCTTCATCAAATTTAGTTGGTGTCCATGGTGGTGAGACATAGATTATATACCATCTAAGGACATCTGCACCATATTTATCAAACAACTCAAATGGATCTACTGTATTTCCTCTTGATTTAGACATCTTTTTACCTTCTTTGTCTAATACCAAGTCATTTACTAATACATTTTTATATGGTGCTTTACCAGTTACAAATGTTGAAATAGCCAGTAATGAATAGAACCATCCTCTAGTTTGGTCTATTCCTTCGCATATAAAGTCTGCTGGGAATAATGAATCAAAGTTTTCCTTATTTTCAAATGGATAATGATGTTGTGCAAATGGCATAGCACCACTATCAAACCAAACATCTACTACATCTTTTTCTCTGGTCATTGTGCCGCCACATTTATCACATTTTAGATGAACATCATCTACATATGGTCTGTGAAGTTCTATAGTCATATCTATATCTTCTATTGCTCTATCTATTAGTTCTTGTCTTGAACCAACACTATCAGTATGGTTACAATCATTACATCTCCAAACTGGGAATGGAGTACCCCAATATCTTGTTCTTGAAATGGCCCAGTCATTTAAGTTTTCTAACCAATTTCCAAATCTCTTTTCACCTACAAAGTCTGGATACCAGTTTACACCATTATTATTTTCTATTAGTTTATCCTTTAACTTAGTTATCTCGATATACCATGAAGGCTTTGCATAATACAATAGTGGTGTTCTGCATCTCCAACAATGTGGATAGTTGTGAGCTACTTTTTCTTTTTTATATAATTTTCCTTCTTCTTTTAGCCATTTGATAATATCTAGGTCAGCATCCATTACAAATTTGCCTTCCCATGGTGTTGCAGTAAATTTACCATCTTCTGATACTGGTTGAATAACTGGTAATTTGTATCTCATTCCTGTATTATAGTCATCTTCACCAAAGGCTGGTGCAGTGTGAACTATTCCTGTACCATCTTCTGTAGTTACATAATCTGCTACGGTTACAATGAACGCCTTATCTTCTACATTTATGAATGGGATTAACTGCTCATATTCTACAAATTCTAAGTCTTTACCCTTCATTTCTTCAAGTACTTCATAGTCTTCACCTAGTACTTTGTTTGCTAATACCTTACCTACATAGTATATTTCGTCATTTTGCTTAACCTTTACATATGTTTCATTTGCATTTACTGTTAAAGAAACATTAGATGGTAAAGTCCAAGGAGTTGTTGTCCAAGCTAAGAAATATTCATCTTTGTCTTTTAATTTGAATTTTGCTATTACTGTATCTGTTTTTATTTCTTCATATCCTTGTGCAACTTCATGAGAAGCTAGACCTGTACCGCATCTTGAACAATATGGGAGTATTTTGTGTCCTTCATATACTAGACCTTCTTTATAAAATTTATCTAGTATCCACCATACTGATTCAATATAGTCATTATCCAAAGTAACATATGGATTATCTAAATCTATTTCATATGCCATTCTTTCAGTCATATCTCTCCATTGTTTTTCATATTGGAAAACTGATTCTCTACATTGCTTGTTAAAGGCTTCTAGTCCATATACTTCGATATCATGTTTGTTTTTTAGATTAAGTTTTTTCTCTACTTCAATCTCTACTGGAAGACCATGTGTATCCCAGCCTGCTTTTCTCTTTACTTGATATCCCTGCATGGTTTTATATCTACATTGTAAATCCTTAAGTGTCCTAGCCATTACATGATGAATACCTGGCTTACCATTTGCTGTTGGTGGCCCTTCAAAGAATACATATGGTTTTTTTTCATCTCTTGTGTCTACAGATTTGTGTAGTAAATCTATTTCTTGCCAGTATTTGCTAATATTCTGTTCTCGAGCCTTTACAGGTTCGTTTGATAATTCATTAAACTTTTTCACTGATTTCATCTCCTTTATAATCGCCTCAGTCTCACTGCTCAAATTCATTTGCTCCTTATCAGTCGCATGAATTTGGCGTTCGTTGCGTTTGACCTACCAACGATTTGCAGAAGCAGCAAATCGGGTTAGGTCATAAATACAACTAATCCCTAAGTCAAAAGACTTAGGGACGAAAGTTTCGCGGTACCACCCAAATTACAAGAAAGATGAATCTTTCTTGTCACTCACTAAGTATAACGTCTTCACGTAATACCTTACTATCTTCGGGTATTATGCTCCAAGGTGATCTTCACAAAGTTTTTTATGATAATCTCACACCATATGATTATCTCTCTGTAATAAAATAAGCTTTGCTACTGTCCTTATCAATGCATATATTTTCACTTATATTACAATATACTTTATTTGCAATTACTTGTCAAGGAGATTAATTTTCTTCCTGTTCCTGTCTTAGCTTATATATTGCAGTATTTGTGTCTAAATCTACCATATCATAGGTAATATATTGCCCCTTCTTAATATCTTTCTTAACTACTCCATTATTAATAAGCCCTATTGGCACCAAATTTTCTCTTTTTGCTACTTCATAGGTCTCTATACTTCCAAGAACTGTATATTCACCTATGCCATCTAGCCTTTCTCCAATCTTTAAATCTTTCTTAGCCATTGTAATTACTTCTGCCATAGGCTTAGAAGAAATCGGTGCAATGGAAGCTTCTTTATAGAAATAAGCTTTAGCTATTGAAATTGGTGTCTCTAAACTAGTTAAATGATATGGTCTATAAAGTACATAGTTTGGGCCAGGTCCCATCTTTAAAAATTGCATTTCGTGATGTACCTGTGGGAGGGATGTAGTTACAACAACAAACACTCCCGGTGCTATACCATGAGCATAGTCCACTATCTTGTATTTATTTAAAATACCACCATTTTCTTTAAGACTATATTGTTTTGGCAAATCATCTACAATTGTAGTTGGTCCATGACCACCTCTAATATCTGGAATAAATCCTGTAGCATTGGCCATAGCTGCCATCTCTACCATAGTATTAGTACCATCTATAAAAGATGCTAGTTTAATCGGATTAAGCTTTGATTCTAATGTCTTATGCCTTACACTATCTGGAGTTGCTTCATAATCTATAGGGTTGTTTTTTCCTTTTCCTATTGCTAATATTTCAAATCCTGTTGCCTCAGCAAAATCAAAAATCTCTTTAACCGAACCAGGCTCATCTCCTGCTGTTCCTGTATATACCAAGCCTGCCTTTTTTGCCATTTTATTAAGTATAGGTCCTACTACTACATCTGCTTCTACATTTAGCATTACTATGTGTTTTCTATTATTTATTGAATCCATTGCAATTCTAGCACCTGTATCTGGAACTCCTGTGGCATCTACCACTACATCTATTAGATTTGGTTTAGTTCCATAATCTGTAATATTTGTTGCTACATATTTTCCTCTCTCCATTGCTACATTAATCTCATTAAGAGTTTTAGCTATGACTATATCATCTTCAGATATACCAGCCAAAGTATAGGCTTCTACTGCATCAGATATCTTGTTGCTGACAACTAGAGAAGGTTTCATTCCCTTTACGAGCATCATTTGGCTGACTAACCCTTTGCCCATTAATCCTGCTCCAATTATTGAAACTTTTATATTCTTTTTATTTTCTTCTAGTTGTCGTAATTTAATATTTATTCCTGTCATTATATTTCCCCCATTTTGCTTTAGTTTACTGCATTAGTCCCTGCCACATAACCAGATGACCATGCCCATTGAAGATTAAATCCACCACAATCTCCATCTATATCAAGTAACTCTCCTACTATATAAAGTCCACTGACTAATTTTGACTCCATAGTCTGACTATTTATTTCGTTAGTATTTACACCACCTGCTGTTACTTGAGCATTACCCCAAGATTGGGAGCCTATGACATTAAAACTCCATGAAGTAAGGATTTCGGCTAAGCCTTTTATTTCTTCAGCTGATAGAGATAATACCTTTTTATTCTTATCTATATTTAACTCCTTTAGAATTGGAATAATAAGTTTCTTGTTGATCAACCCTATTAATCCAGAATCTAAAGTCTTATTTGGCATATTTTTAAATCTATTTACAAGATACTCAGTTAGTTCTTCTTTTGCCTTAGTATGAATTATAGATACTCTTAGTTCTACATTCTTTCCATTATTCATATATTCTAAAGCTGTTCTGCTAATTTGAAGGATTGGTGGACCAGATATTCCATAGGAAGTAAATAAAATATCTCCATTATCCTCTAATACCAGCCTATTATCTATATAAATCCCTGCTCTTCCAAGGAATTTTACTCCATCTAATGATTTAAGAAAATTACTCTCAAGTTTTAATTGTACTAGACCTGGGAAGACTTCAGTAATTGTATGGCCTAACTTCTTACATAATGAATATCCGTTTCCATCAGAACCACTACTAGGTAATGCCATGCCCCCTGCTGCTATAATCACCTTATCTCCTTCAAATCTTCGCTTATCCTTAAGTATTACAGTAAAATTCTTCTGTTTCTTTATTTCTGCCACTTGGGCTTCTGTTATTAATTCAATTCCCTCTGCTTCAATCTCATATCTTAGTACATCTAACATACTAGATGCCTGGAAGGATAGAGGAAATACCTTGCCATTATCCTCTATAGCTGGAGTTATCCCCAGTCTTTCAAAAAAAGCTATAGTCTTTTCCACATTTAATTCAGATAATGAACTATGTGCAAAGCTTGAATTTGTTCCATGGTAATTATTTATACTTAAATTTATATTGGTATAATTACATCTTCCATTTCCAGTAGCTAAAAGTTTCTTACCTACTCTGTCATTTCTCTCTAATATTACAACATCTCCACCCTTTTTCTTTGCCGACAAAGCTGCCATCATTCCTGCAGCTCCTCCACCGATAATTATTATTCTCTTATCCATAGAAATGCTCCTTTTACAAATTTATATACTATCCTATTTTATACCTTATTGCCAAATTTGTCTATTTCATTTATAAAGGTGACAGAGAATCACCTGTCACCCCATAAATTATAATCCTAATTCCCCTAATTCATCTTGAATAATCTTTCTTAAACTATCCTTTTCTTCTTCTGAAATGAAGGCCGCTTCAACTCCATTATCTATTATCATCAATATTTCTTCTATGGTAAAATTCATCTCTATCATTAAAAGATTATATTCTTTTTCTAAGGAGGTATCTGATACAGTAGTATTATCTGTATTTATAGTTACTCCTATACCTTCTTCCATATATGTCCTAATTGGATAATCTGATATAGAATCTACTGATTTTGTCTGTAGATTGCTAATAGGGCACATTTCTAAAAATATGTTCTTTTCCTTTAATAGTTCTATGACTTTAGGGTCCTTTATTGCAGCAATCCCATGGCCTATCCTTTTTGCATGTAATAGTTCTACTGATTTAGAAATATTTTCTACAATTCCTGTTTCACCACCATGAATTGTAATACCATATCCTTTTTCATATGCTAACTGAAAAGCTTTTTCATGTATTTCAGGTGGAAAATCATGTTCATTTCCTGCTAAATCTACAGCGACTACACCTTTGCCTAGGTATTTTTCACCTAGGTCTATGACCTCCATACTCTTCTCTACAGGCTCATGCCTCATAGATATGAGGATTGCATTGGATAATATATTAAAGTCATCCTTCGCTCTACTCATACCCGTTAAAACACTTTCTACAACTTCATCAAAGCTTAAACCTTTATCCATATGAAGAAACGGTGCAAACCTTATTTCTACATATTTTACATTTTCTTTGCTTAAGTCCTCTAAGAGCTCGTAGGTAATTCTTTCTATATTTTCTTTACTTTGCATAACCTTCAATGGATAACTGAATTTCTCTAAGTATTCCTTTAAAGACTCGCATTCTTCTTTGACACTTACTAGTTTTTCAAATTCTTCTATATCTGATACTTCTATGATTTCTCCTTCTTTTAATAGAAGTTCATACATGGTTTCTGGCCTTACACTGCCATCTAGATGGCAGTGCAATTCTATCTTAGGTAATTTACTTAACATTTCTTTCATCTCTATACTCCTCTCATCTAATAACTCTGTATCTTTAGCTATGTCTACTTCTATATACTCTAAATATTGTCTTATACCCCAATCTTCTAGTGTATTTTCTGTTCCAACCCATACATTTGTCTTTATTGGTATATATTCAAAAATTTCTTCTACATCTTCATTTATCATTCTAATGCAACCAGCTGAAATATACTGACCTATTGAAAAAGGGGTAGAGTTCCCGTGTATTCCATATCCTGTATATTTATCTCTTGAAAGTCCTAACCATCTTTTTCCCAAGGGATTATTAGGGGCTCCCCCTTTAACAGGCTTATACCTTCCTCCCATTCCTCCCCATGCAGGATCTTTCAATTTACTTATTATGGTAAATTTATAATCTGGTGTGGGGCTAGAGACTTTTCCCACGGCTACAGGATATTTTTTATATACTATTCCATTCTTGTATACGGTTAGTATCCTCTTAGTTTTGTTAATTACTATAAACCATTCTTCATCCATTATCTCTGTGGGTACAATATCTACTATCCTTTTATTTCCATTATATAATGCATCATTAGTATTTCCTCCCCAGATTCCATCTACAGTCAAGTTATTCTCTGCTTGAAATCGTAGTAGAGTATTCCTTTGGTCTAATTGTTTCCCATCATACCCATTGCTTATATACCCTAACAAGGTTTCCTTATACAATGTTTCTCCATAGGATCCCTTAATAAATATAGTTAAAAATACTATTAATAAGAAAAAAAATCGTCTGAATTTTATGCTTGAATTCATAACTCAGCACCTCCCATCTATATACTATTCATATATGGATTAGGAGATTAATCTTTTTTAAAATATATTTTTCTATTTCATAATTATTTGATTATTATAGTTTATTCTATTTGATTATATAACTCATACAAAAAGAAGACTCTATTAAAGTCTTCTATATAAATCTTTTTCCTCTAATCCAGACATATTAAGTCCTTCTTCAATTTGAGATAGGATTAAGTTCTTATCTTGGCTTAAAGTACCCTTTAAGGAAACATAATTTGAAGCATGATTGGCTCTAAAAATACAGTTATCTACATTAAGGTTTTCAACCATGATTTTTGTCTCAATCAATACTTCCTCTGGAGTCAGAAGCTTAAATCTTCCAGTCTGTACATCATCATATAGAGGGGTTCCTTCTTCAACTAATAGAGTTAGAAGCCCTACATAATGTGGATTAATTTCATTGATGATTTTTGCAGATTCTAATGAATGTTCCATAGAATATTCTCTACTGCCTATACCTGAAATAAGAGTCATAGAAAGTTCAATTCCTGACTCCACTATTTTTCTCCCAGCTAGAACCATTTCTTCTCTAGTTACACCTTTGTTAATAGCTTTTAATATCTTCTCAGACCCAGATTCTACTCCAAGATATACAATTCCTAGACCTAAGGACTTTAACTCTTTTAATTCCTCTTGAGTCTTGGATAGTATTGCTTTTGGTGAACCATATACTCCTACCCTTTCACATTCTGGAAAGTTTTCATTTATAAAAGAAAGAATCTTTACTAATTCATGATTTTTTAATACTAAGGCATCTCCATCTGCAATGAATATCCTCTTTACTACCTTATATCTTTCTCTTCCAATCCTAAAATCCTCTATTATCTCTTCTGTACTTCTAACTCTAAATTTTTTGTCTTTGTACATGGAACAAAATGTGCATTTATTGTGAGTACATCCGATTGTAGCTTGAACAATCAAACTATAGGCTTCACTTGGTGGTCTATATAAGGATCCTTCATATCTCATTTATCTTTCATACCCTTCTTCTGTATATTTATTACCTGCATTCCAAAATATCCATTGAGTTAAATCAGCATCATAAGTAGCCTTTTTTTGTGCTCTTAATTGCTCTGCACCATAAGGAGTATAGTTTGCACCATATTCTCTCTTTAACCATGGAGCAGAAAAGTCCTGTAGCCAAGGTCGAAGAATTGCTTTCTTTTCAGTGGTTTCAATTTTATCTATTCTCTCTTTTGCTATTTTCATACTAGTATTAACTATTGTATATGGATCAGCATCTGGATATTTTACACCATATGTACCTAAAGCATAGTGAGATGGATATACCATAGGACATAAAATATCTACAGCAGTAGCCAAAGTCTCCAGATGTTGTCCTAACCTCATATCATCTTCTACAGTTGTAACCAATCCAAATATATCGGCTGATACATACACACCATGTGGAGCCAATCTTTCCCTTGCATAGCTCAAAAATCCGGCTATGGCATCTCTCATAGGTTCTTCCCCAGCAGCTCCATAATCTATTAAATCCCTTTTTCCATCTGTTGGAAATCTTACATAGTCAAATTGAATCTCTTTAAATCCTTTTAAGGCTGCTTCTTCTGCTATTTCAACTAAATACTCCCAAGCATCTCTATTATAAGGATTTAGCCATGCATCCCCCTTGTTGTCTCTCCATACAGAGCCATCTTTAGTTTTTACAGCTAGATCTGGCCTTTTGCTTGCTGCCGTTTTGTCCTTAAAGGATACAATTCTAGCTATGGGATATATATCTTTTTCTGCCAATAGTTTCATAGATCCAACGAAATCTTTATCTCTAATTACTTTATCTGCTTCAACCTCTTGTACCATTGGAACTGAAGATTTATAGGTCATTTCACCAAAATCATCCTTCACATCTATTACAACAGCATTTATTTCAGTTTCATCTATAAATTGTACTAATTTATGAAATCTAGTCTTCCAGCCTAATGTATGTCCTGTCATATATATTGATTTTACATCTATCATTTCTTTATATGAAGCCCAATTCGTAGACGGTTGCTTTAGGTAGTCAACCTCTGTAATTATATTTGGTGCATCTTCTTTCACAACATCTACACCTGATATTGCTGTTTCAATTTTTGCACATCCTGATAATATTAAGGTAGATATCAGTAATGCCCCCAGCTTAATTCTTCTATTATGCATAATAATCCTCCTATGCCAAACATGATGTCATATATTTAATATCATTTTGGTCTATATTTAATGTATTGTAATTTATCTTGATCAATTTTCATTCTACTCAATTATATAATATGTAAACCATGAATACAACCACTATGTGCGACCCAGGAAATAATTGTGAGTGCAGCCCCAACATTAATATCCATAGTCGAGAAAGGGATATACCATATTTTAGTTATTACAATTTAAAAAACATTTTAAAAATATTTTAAAAAAGTGTTGACATCGTTAGATGATTGTATATAATGTAATTAGACACATATCTAAATTCATATTTTTTTAATTAGACATTAGATGTTCTTCTTAATACATGTTAGATAAATATAAGGAGGAATAGAAATGAATTTTAAATTAATTAATAAGTTAATGAAATTGCACGAATTATACTCTATTTTATTTTCAAGTTTTGTTGTAAAATATGAGTATAATGAACTTGATAAGTTTATTGCTCTTAATCATTCAACTAGAAAAGTTGATAATTTTTTATACAGAGTTTAGAAACTTATCAAATATCAAATTAGATAAACTTAAGGAGGATGTAAAATGAATGCTTATGTGAATAAAGAAGCTGGAAAATTGTATGATTTATTTTCATCAATATTTATAGCTTGTAACTCAGAATACTATTATGAGGAAATTGAAAAAGTAGATATAACTATAGAACGAGAATTCAAGGAATTAATAAACCATATCATAGATTTACTTGGTGATGATATTCAAAAATATAAAATGTATTTTACTGTCTCAAATATAGCCTACTCTTTAATTAACTTTGAAAAGATTTGGGACTTAAAAGACTTAGATAAATATCTAGAATATATCAATTCTATAAATAATTATGATATACAAAAATCTATACTTTCATTTATTGATGCTTATAAAGAGGATTGGATTTTCACTATGGATGATAATAAATTTAAAGATATAATAAACGATAATAATGTATTGTTTAAATTTTTAAACGACAAGGATATCTCTTATGAGGAGAAATGGAATATAGTTACAATTATTAATGATATAGATGGTTTTAAAAGAAACTTCATATCTTTAATTCAAGAATATGAATTAAAGTACAAAGTTTTTATTAAAAAATATGAAGATGATATTAATAAATATGCCGACTTTTTAATTAACGAAGTAAAAGAAAAAGGAATTAATTTAGATATTCCAATACAACAAATGGTAGATTTAAAGGACATAGATACTCTATTCATAATACCCTCATATTTTCATGCTTATACACTATCTCAAACAGTTGTAAGATCCAAGCATGTATCATATATGATTATAGGTAAATATGTAGATAAATTATTTCAAGCAACCAATAGAGAGTCTTCAGTTGATAAATATGTAGCTATATTTAAAAACCTAAGTGATCTTAATAGATATAGATTCATTAAGATTTTATCTAAGGGTGAAAAATATGGCCAAGAAATAGCAGATGATTTGAATATTACTTCAGCTACAGTATCGTATCACGCAAATAACTTGCTTATAACAAATCTGCTCAAAATGGAGAGAAATGAAAACAAAACTTATTACTCGCTTAATAAGGAAACATTAAGAGAAATGATAGAATTTATACAAAACGATTTAGAATTATAGGGGGGATACTCAATGAAAAGATATTTTTTTAAGTCAAAATCTTTATTATTATTCAATATTCTAGCTATTGTATTATCATCTATTGTAAGTATTTATATGGCTTTCATTCTCAGAAGTATTACAGATATTAGCTATAGTGGAGAATTTGTAAAATTAAAAGAAATTATATTTATAATGTTAGGATATAGTCTTTTAGTTTTTATAACTGGCTTTTCAAAAAGAACTTTAAGAAGAAAATTATTGAAAAATATTATGTATAATGTAAAAAAGGATATGTTTAATAGTATTATATCCAAAAATATTTCTTCTTTTACTTCTTCTAACACTGCAAATTATATATCAGCCATAAGCAATGATGCTACACTAATAGAACAAGATTATTTTTCTAGTCTCATAGATAATTTTAGTGATATAGTTACTTTTATGTTTGGCACATATGCAATATTTAAACTAAATGTTTATGTTGCTATAGCTATTCTTGCTACAGGGTTTATTCCAATATTTATACCTATTCTATTTCAGAAGGAATTGGGTAGACGCAAGAAATCTTATTCTGATGGGTTAGGGAGCTTCACTACAAAAATCAAAGATATGTTCACTGGATTCGAAGTAATCAAATCTTTTAATATTGAAGATAAAATTAAAAATGATTTTGATTCATCAAATGATAGCCTTGAGATTAAAAAATATAAATCAGGATTATTCGAGTCTTTAGTAAATAGTATATCTGAGTTTTTCGGTTTTATTATGTTTTTCGTACCTTTAGGTCTAGGAACTTATCTTGCTCTACAAGGAAAGTTTACTGCTGGAGGTATGATAGCATCAGTGCAACTTACAAATCATGTAGTTAATCCTTTAGTAAATTTATCTAATATTATAGGAAGAATAAAAGCTATAAAACCTATCAATGATAAAATTGAAGCATTGATAAATGAAAATGATGGCTCAGATATGGGAACTATTAAAGATAAGTTTAAAAATAGTATTGAATTTAAAAATATATCTTTCGCTTATAATGAAGATAGACAAATTCTTGATAACGTAAGTTTTAGTATTAATAAAGGGGAAAAGGTTGCTATTGTTGGTAAGTCTGGATCTGGTAAATCAACACTTTTAAGACTTCTTCTAAGGTACTATAATAATTATGATGGAAATATTTTACTAGATAACATGAATACAAAGGATATTAAATTATCTTCTCTGTATGAGTTAATATCTATAATTCAACAAAATGTATTTATGTTTGATGACAGTATAGAGTCTAATATTGCTCTTTATGGTAGCTATAAAGAAGAAGAGATAAATAAGGCTATTAAGCTTTCCGGATTGCAAGGATTGATAGGCAATTTGCCCCAAGGTAAAAATTCTCCTGTAGGAGAAAATGGAAATAATCTATCAGGAGGGGAAAAGCAAAGAATATCAATCGCTAGGGCACTGATTAAGAATACCCCTATAATCCTACTTGATGAAGCAACTGCCAGCCTAGATGCTAAAACAGCCTATGATATTGAAGATTCACTATTAAATATTGATGATTTAACTAGTATAGTTATTACCCATAAGTTAAATGAGGAATTGTTGGCTAGATATGATAAGATTATAGTAATGGATAGGGGTAGTATTATTGAAATAGGTAGCTTCAATGAATTGATAGAAAATAGAATGTATTTCTACAGTCTATTTAATGTTGAAAAAGCAGCATAAATACAAATGTTATAGAGACATTAAAATAGAGCCTATTGGCTCTATTTTAATATGTTTCTTTAAATACCTCAAAATGAGCTATTGGATGATCACATGCAGGGCATTTATTTGGTGCAGATTTTCCCGTATGTACATACCCACAGTTATTGCATTTCCACTCCACTACTTCATCTTTTTTAAATACTTGATCTTTTTCAATGTTTTCTAGTAATTTTAAAAATCTTCTTTCATGGCGTTCTTCTACTTCTGCGATCTCTCTAAATACAAAGGCTATGTTTTTAAATCCTTCTTCTTCGGCTATATCTGCAAACTCAGGATAAAGCTTAGTATGCTCTTCATTTTCACCTTCTGCAGCAGCTTTTAAATTAGTCTTTGTATCTCCTAAAGCAACTGGAAAATCAGCTGTTATTTCTATGGTTTCACCACAAAACTCTTCATTTAAAAATTTAAAAAATCTTTTTGCGTGTTCTTTTTCATTTTCAGCAGTTTCCATGAAAATATTAGAAATTTGAACAAATCCTTCTTTTTTTGCTTGAGAAGAATAATATGCATATCTTGTTCTAGCTTGTGTCTCGCCAGCAAATGATTGCATTAAGTTTACTGCAGTTCTAGTTCCTTTTAGACTTGACATAATATAGCCCCCTTTATTATTATACATGCTTATTATATCATAAAATGATAATTAATGGCTCAAAATAGTGAACTAATACAGTGTATAAACCATAGAATCACCTGCTATTACCATAATGCTTTAGGTACACAAACTTTTATCTTTAATATATTTAATTATTTCTAGCAATATTGTCAAGTAACTCTTTTTCAATAAATATAAAATTCCCATCGCCTAAAACAATACCTAATCCAGCTTCAAAACTTAACAATTCTTCTCTTTCAAGTTTTAAAATAATTGTTCTATCCCCTTCTTTTAAACTGTTCTCACGAATTTTAAATCCTGGTACATCTCCTTGTAGGAAAATAGATAAAGTACCATCTTTAGGAAGAATTGCTTTAATTTTAATGTTTATATAATTATCCTCATAAGCTACACCAACACTCTGTATTTCAACTCCTTGATCCGTTAAAGAAGAACTATATACTATATCAGTATAAGTATTTCCATCATCAATATAATTAATTATATCTTTATTATTCGATTCTACTACAGGTATATTTAATAAGAAATTTTCTTTTGACTGCTTTTCCTCTTCAATAAGTTTTTTCAGGTTATTTATTGATTCTGCATTTTTAGTATACTTTGAAATATCTTCTAAGGATGTGAATTTATCTTGCCTAGAAGCTACAAGGTCAATAAATCCTTCTGGATTAATTATTTTAAGTCCATTATGTTCATAGGCTGAATCAGATATATAATCTAGGATTTCTTCCTTAGTGAGGGTTGGATCCACTTGCAGTCCCAATGCAGACAATCCAACTACATAGGGTACTGTCCAGCTCAGTCCTCCTTCATAGTCATAGCCATAACTTTTGTTATTACTGTATCCTGCAAGAGTAAAAGTTGAAGGTACGAGAATATACTTACCTGCAGAAGAATTATATTTCATCCAATTTTTATCTATCCAGTCAGCAAGCTCATAATTCCTATAATCATCTCTATCCTTATATGGTTCAATCTTTGCTGACATAAATCCATCACTTACTGTAAATATCATAATTCCTTCATCTACTGCATAATCATAGGCTTTCTGAAATGCCTCAAGATTCTTCTCGCTACTGTCTAAAGCATCAGAAAATCCTATAATTTTAACTTTCTCATCCTTAGGTAATGTTTTATTGATTTCAATTATTCTATATATTGCTTCTGCATGAGTAGTTTGATCTCCTAACCATGCTGGATGGGCAATATAGTATAAATTAGTATCAGGTGCAATTCCTAGATTTTCTCCTAGTAATATACTCGTTACAGCAGGACCATGCATGGATGTTTTAAAACTTGCTTCATTATCTTTCTCTCTTATTTTCTCATAGTGAATATTTTTATTTATATATTCTTGGTGATCTATTAAAAGTGGCTGATCTACATATGCAATATTAACTCCCCTACCTGTAATACCCTTATTGTGAAGATTTCTCACATTTAGTCCTGGATTCTTACCCCATTCAATTATCTTATTTGGTATAAAGTTATCTGGTAGTTTATCCTTCTCTGGAAATATGGTTTCAGTGTCAAAATCCACTTTAAATAATATCTCCTCGCTATTTCTCAAATCATATCCACTTAAATTCATTCTATCCAAAACATCTCCAGTTTTTATATCCAATGTAGGTAGGTTGTCTTCTGTAGTTACCTGCTTTTCATTAGGAGCTATATCGTTTTCCAAATCCTTTTTTACACATCCAATAGATGATAATACTAAAGAGATAATCAGCATTATTAAAATAACTTTTTTCATCTTCTACACCTCCATTAATTGTACAGTTTTAAAACCGATGATTACTTTAAACATATCTCCATCTATCTCTATTTTAAAATCCCCTCCACTTACCTTAGTAAAGCTTTCTGCAATTGATAGACCTAATCCACTTCCCTCTGCTGTTCTACTTTTATCCCCCCTATTAAATCTCTGTAGTATCTCATTAGCTGTAAAGTTCATTTCATAACCTGCGATATTTTTTATATACACAATGGCATTTCCCCCATTTCCTTCTAATTCTATAAATATTCTTGATCCCTGTAGAGAGTATTTTAGTGCATTGTCAATTACATTTTGAAATACTCTATAAAGCCTCTTCCCATCAGAGGTAATATTCATTGGTTCTTCTGGATATATGGTTTTAATTTGAAGCCCTGTTTTTTTAATATCATCCTCCATGTCTCCTAAGGTTTGTTCTATAAGTTTCTTTAAGTCAATAGTTTGAAGCTCTAAACTTATATCACCACTTGTACTCTTAGCTAAATCAAATAAATCCAACACAATATTTTTAAGTCTGTCCGATTTGTCAATAAGAATATTTACATAATCCTTTGCTGACTCAGATAGTTCTTCTTTAGATAGTAAATCAATATAGCTGATGATAGAAGTAAGGGGAGTCTTTAAATCATGTGATACATTTGTAATTAGATTTATCTTCATTCTTTCTGATTTCATCTGCTCTTCAAGACTTTCATTAAATCCTTTATTGATTTCATCAAAGATTTGATTATTATACTTTACATACCAGTAAATAAGTATGATTTCCAAAATTGGAGGTATTATCATCAAGGGAGGTACCAGTATAAGTAAAAATGTAAGAAAAACCAATATTGTACTGATAATAATAAATATCCTTTGTCTTTTATATAGGGTTTCTGTTAAATAATAATCTTTAAATTTATTCTTATAAAATAAGTCTTTTATATAAGAATTAATCTTTTTAACAATTATATAGGCTATACTTCCTATGAAAAACCTTTTATCTTTAATCTTTCTTGCCATTGAAAGTAATGCTACTAAAAATATACTTGCCATAACTACAGTTGCTAAACCTATTAAGTACATAGTAAAAATATGTTTATAACTTAACTTATGTCCTATATTTTCATCATAATATAATATCTTATGCAGGTAGTAAAATAGTACTCCGATAGGCATACATCCCAAAAGTAAAAATTCAGTATATATATTTTCAATCTCAGATACATATAATTTCTGTGTTCCAAATCTCCTACCAGTTACCATTATTAAATAACTTAACAATAACAAAACTATCATTAGGCATATTGATATTGAGAAAATTAGGGGAATTAAGCTTTTCCTTCCATCATCCCATCCATTTTGACGATCTGACAGAAAAGAGTCAGAAAATGCAATATACAATGTATAATCTTTATTCCCAGGAAAGCTCTTAATTAAGGAAGTACTAGTAGTTTCACCAACTCTATATTTTCCTTAAGCAGCTTATCTAATACATTTGCTATTTCTTTATCATCATCGACTACTAGTATTCTTATATTTTCCACAAGACACGCCTCCAATTTCTAGCCAATATATTTATACTAATGCCATAATCTTACAAAACAACAGCCATAATTCTTAAGGATTTCTTACAATTTATATTATATCATAATATAAAACTCTTAAAATAAAAAAAAGCCCTACTACGAATCAATCGTAATAGAGCCTTTTATGTAAGCCTGGCAACTTCCTACTCTCCCAGGGCGTTACCACCCAAGTACCATCGGCGTTGAGATGCTTAACTTCTGTGTTCGGTATG
>NZ_JAVKTS010000009.1 GCF_031460495.1 Tissierella sp.
CAATCGCAATAGAAGAAGGATTAAGATTCTCAATTCGTGAAGGTGGAAGAACTGTAGGATCAGGAGTTGTAACTAAAGTTCTTGCTTAATTAAAAAAGACTAGGTCTTTTGACCTAGTCTTTTTAGTGAATGAAAAGCAGATAATTCATATAAGCATAGAAGAATTTTTATTGACATAGTTTTTAATTTATGATAGTTTATATTAGTAACGTTGTTAATGGTGGATGAAATATACCCGAAGACAACGGGTTAATATATATGTTGATTTGTAGGAGGTGTTTCAGATGAGAGATAGAATAACATTAGCATGTACAGAGTGTAAACAAAGAAATTACAATACAGTGAAAAACAAAAAGAATAATACAGAGAGAATTGAACTTAAGAAATTCTGTAAATTCTGTAAAAATCATACTGCTCATAAAGAAACTAAATAAGGACTATAAATATGTAAGGAAGTGAGTGTTATGACAGCACCAGCAACTACTAAAAAGGCAAAAATGACCACATATTTTAAAGGCGTTAAAGCTGAAATGAAAAAAGTAAATTGGCCAAGTAAAAAAGAACTAGTAAATTACACTGGGGTAGTTATAATGATCAGTGCAATCGTTGCCATTATAGTTTGGATATTGGATCTTTTGATACATGGTGCTTTAGGGTTTATAATTCAGTAGCAAAAGGGAGGGAAGGACCGATAGGTTCCCAAATTATGACGGAGAAGAGTAGAGAAGAAAGGGCTATGGATGCAAAATGGTATGTAGTCCATACTTATTCAGGTCATGAAAACAAGGTTAAAGCTAATCTTGAAAAGATGGTAGAGAATAGAGGAATGAGAGATGATATATTCGAAGTAGCAGTGCCTACTGAAGAATATGTTGATAACAAAGACGGGAAAAAGAAGGTAAAGGAAAGAAAACTTTTCCCTGGATATGTTCTTGTGAAAATGGTAATCAATGATGAAGCTTGGTATTTAGTTAGAAATACAAGGGGAGTAACAGGATTCGTTGGGCCAGGTTCCAAGCCAGTTCCATTATCAGATTTAGAAGTTAAAGCATTGGGAGTACAAACTACAGTCCTACCAATGATAGATTTAAAAGTTAAAGATACAGTGAAAGTTACCACGGGACCATTTGAAAGTTTCATGGGAACTGTTGACAGTTTGAACACGGAAAGAAGAAAAGTAAAAGTTTTTGTTTCTATGTTTGGGAGAGAAACTCTCGTCGAATTAGATTTTGACCAAATTGAAAAGTTATAGTTTTTTAAAGCAAATTGCTTTTTAAATATATACAATTAAGTGGGAGGGTTTAACCCGACAAACCACAAAGGATATGAGGAGGTGGAAGGTTTATGGCAAAAAAAGTCATGGCTTTAGTTAAATTACAAATACCAGCTGGAAAGGCAACACCAGCGCCACCTGTAGGAACTGCATTAGGACCTCATGGAGTAAATATTATGCAATTTACAAAAGAGTTTAATGCAAAAACTGCAGATCAAGCAGGTATGATAATACCAGTAGTTCTTACAGTATATCAAGACAGATCTTTTTCTTTTATTACAAAAACGCCACCAGCTGCTATTTTAATTAAGAAAGCTGTTGGAATTGAATCAGGTTCAGCTGAACCAAATAAAAAGAAAATAGCTAAGATTTCTCAAGCTAAGGTTAGAGAAATTGCTGAGATAAAGATGCCAGATTTAAATGCTGCGTCAATAGAAACAGCAATGAGCATGGTAGCAGGAACAGCAAGAAGTATGGGAATTACAGTAGAAGAATAATACGAAAATAGTGGGAGGAATTTCCGTTATAACCACAAGGAGGTAAAATTATGCCAAAAAGAGGTAAGAATTATCAAGATAGTATGAAGCTAATAGATAGAAGCACACTTTATGATGTAGAGGATGCTATTGAATTATTACAAAAAACAGCGAAAGCTAAATTTGATGAGACTATAGATTTATCAATAAGACTTGGAGTAGATCCAAGACATGCAGACCAACAAGTAAGAGGCGCAGTAGTATTACCACACGGTACTGGTAAATCAAAGACTGTTCTTGTTATTGCAAAAGGCGATAAAGTAACAGAAGCAGAAAAAGCTGGTGCAGAATATGTAGGTGGAGAAGAACTAGTAACTAAGATTCAAACAGAAAACTGGTTTGACTTTGATGTTGTAGTAGCTACACCAGATATGATGGGTGTTGTTGGTAAAATTGGTAGAATACTAGGACCAAAAGGATTAATGCCAAATCCTAAGTCAGGAACTGTAACATTTGATGTTGCTAAGGCAATTGATGAAATTAAAGCAGGTAAAGTTGAATATAGAGTTGACAAGCAAAGTATTGTTAATGTACCTATTGGAAAAATATCCTTTGGAACTGAAAAAATTAGAGAAAACTTTGATACAGTAGTAGATGCGATTATAAAAGCAAAACCTTCTGCTGCAAAGGGTAAATATTTAAAATCAGTTGCAATATCCAGTACAATGGGACCTGGTATTAAAATAAATGGACAAAAATTAATGGATTAATCTATTGACATTGGTTTGATTTGTTGATATAATTTCATTATTAATTAAATAAATATTCATCCGTAGACAGTAGGTACCTAAGGGTTTAATTTCCTACCGAGGTTGAGATCGATCTAATATAAAATAGAAATTAGGGTCTCTCTGTGTTTACGGAGAGACTTTTATTTATTGCTCTTATTGGGAGGTGAAGTCTGTGAGGGAAGAAATTCTACAAGCTAAAAGTCAAAATGTTGAAGAAATAAAAGAGAAGATTGGTAAAGCTCAATCCGTTGTGTTAGTTGACTATAGAGGCCTTAATGTTGAGCAATTAACAGAATTAAGAAGCAGATATAGAAAAGCTGGCGTTGAGTACAAAGTTTACAAGAATTCAATGATGAGATTTGCTTTCAAAGATTCTGGATTAGAAGATTTTAATGAATTCTTGAAGGGACCATCAGCTATTGCATTTGGATATGATGACCCAGTTCAAGTAGCTAAAATTACATCCGAGTTTGCTAAAGCAAATGATAAGTTGGAAATCAAAGCTGGTATTGTAGATGGCAAGATTATCGACTTAGAAGGAGTTAACAATTTAGCGAATTTACCACCAAGAGAAGTACTTATAGCTCAAGCATTAGGTGGATTGAATGCACCAATTCAAGGATTTGCAAATGTACTTCAAGGTACAATTAGAGGTCTTGCAATTGCATTAAATGCTATTGCAGAAAAACAAGAAGCATAAATAGAAAATTATAGTGGAGGGATATATTAAATGGCAAGCGAAAAAGTATTAAATTTAATTGAAGAGGTAAAAAACTTAACGGTATTAGAATTATCAGAATTAGTTAAAGCATTAGAAGAAGAATTTGGAGTAAGTGCATCTGCACCAATGGCAGTAGCAGCAGCACCAGTAGCAGGAGCAGCAGCACCAGCAGCAGAAGAAAAAACAGAGTTTGATGTTATCCTAGCTTCAGCTGGAAATGAAAAAATTAAAGTTATTAAAGTAGTTAGAGAATTAACAGGCTTAGGATTAAAAGAAGCTAAAGAATTAGTAGACAATGCTCCAAAGGCACTTAAAGAAGGAGTTTCAAAACAAGAAGCTGATGATGTTAAGGCTAAATTAGAAGAAGCAGGAGCACAAGTAGAAGTAAAATAATTATTATTGAATAAAAAAGGCTTTCAAGAGTTCGAAAGCCTTTTTATTTTCCCAAAATATTGAAAATAATCCTTGACATGGGTAGTCCAATATGGTAACATTGTTAAATGCATAATAGGAATAATATTGCCTAAATGTATATTATTTTACTATATTGGCAATATTAAAATATATTTGTTTTGAAAGTTTTACCAAAAGTATTTTATGCTTTTGGATATTTTAGTTTAATAAGGGGTGAATTGTTGATGGTACATCCTGTGACCTACGGAAAGCGCGTTAGGATGAGTTATTCACGCATTGATGAAGTACTTGATTTGCCTGATTTAATCGAGGTACAGAAAACATCTTATCAATGGTTTGTGAAAGAAGGTCTTCATGAGGTATTTGAGGATATATCTCCTATACAAGACTATACTGGAAATCTAATATTAGAGTTCGTTGATTATCATATCTCTGATGATATTAAGTATAGTGAAGATGAAGCAAGAGAGAGAGATGCAAACTATTCTGTACCACTGAAGGTAAAAGTTAGACTTATAAACAAGGAAACTGGAGAAGTAAAAGAACAAGAAGTGTTTATGGGTGACTTACCTTTAATGACAGAAAACGGTACTTTTATTATCAATGGAGCCGAGAGGGTTGTGGTGAGCCAATTGGTAAGATCACCTGGAGTTTATTTTGTGGAAGAGATAGACAAAACAGGGAAGAGATTATATTCCTCTACTCTAATACCTAATAGAGGTGCTTGGTTAGAATACGAGTCAGATTCTAATGATGTAGTCTATGTTAGAGTAGATAGGACGAGAAAGGTTCCTATTACTACTTTAATGAGGGCTTTGGGTATCCAAAGCAATTCTGAGATCGTGGAAATACTCGGTGAATCAGAACAAGTACTAGGTACTTTAGAGAAGGATAGTACTACTACTGAGGACGAAGCACTTGTAGAAATATATAAGAAGCTTCGACCAGGAGAGCCTCCTACCATAGATAGTGCTAGAACTTTAATTACAAATTTGTTCTTTGATCCAAGAAGATATGATTTAGCTAAAGTTGGAAGATATAAATTCAATAAAAAGCTAGCTTTATACAACAGAATTTATGATAAAAAGGCCGCTAAGGATATTTTTGATCTAGAAACAGGTGAGATACTTGTATCACAAGGTGAAAGAATCACCAGGGATAAAGCTATAGAAATTGAAAATAGTGGTATAAATGTTGTAGATATATTGCTTGAAGATGGAACTATTGTAAGAGTCCTAGGGAATAAGTTTGTCAATGTTAAGGCTTTTAATTTGCCATTTTCACTAGATGAATTTGGTCTGAAGGAAAAGGTTTACTATCCTTTATTAAAAGAATTAATAGATACTTTTGAAGATACAGAAGAGCTAAAAGAAGCAATAAAAGACAGAGTTAAAGAATTATCTCCAAAACATATTACGGTAGATGATATTGTAGCAAGTATAAATTATGAACTAAACTTATTTCATGGTATAGGAAATGTGGATGACATTGACCATTTGGGTAATAGAAGACTAAGATCTGTAGGTGAACTATTACAAAATCAATTTAGGATAGGTTTAGCTCGTATGGAAAGAGTAGTCAGAGAGAGAATGACTATACAGGATATTGATGTAGCTACACCTCAGGACTTAATTAATATAAGACCTGTTGTTGCTTCAATTAAGGAATTCTTTGGTAGCAGCCAGTTGTCTCAATTCATGGACCAAACAAATCCTCTGGCAGAGTTAACACATAAAAGAAGAATGTCTGCATTAGGACCTGGTGGACTAAGCCGTGATAGAGCAGGGTTTGAAGTCAGGGATGTTCACAATTCTCACTACGGCAGAATGTGTCCTATAGAAACACCAGAAGGCCCTAATATCGGCCTTATAACATCACTAACAACCTATGCAAGAATAAATGAATATGGTTTTATAGAAGCTCCTTATAGAAAAGTAAAAAAAGGCACTGGAAAAGTCACTGGAGAAATCGACTACCTAACTGCTGATGTAGAAGATGAGTTTATTATTGCACAATCTAATGAAAGATTAACACCTGATGGGGAGTTTGTCAATAAAAGGGTTGTAGCAAGGGGTAAACGCGGAGTTGTAGATATATTTCCAATTGATCAAGTAGATTATATGGATGTTTCACCTAAACAAATTGTTTCTGTTGGAACTGCCATGATTCCTTTCTTAGAGAATGATGATGCCAATAGAGCACTAATGGGTGCAAACATGCAGAGGCAAGCTGTACCACTTTTAAAGACGGAAGCACCAATTATCGGAACAGGAATTGAACATAAAGCAGCCAAGGATTCTGGATCTGTAGTTGTATCTCAGAATGCTGGAATTGTCGAAAAGGTTAGTTCATCTGAAATAGTAATAAGAAGAGATAGTGATAATCAATTAGATAGATATAGATTACTGAAATTCAAGCGCTCCAATCAAGGGACTACAATTAATCAAAGACCTATGATAATGAAGGGTGAAAGAGTTGCAGCAGACCAAATAATTGCAGATGGACCAAGTACCAACCTTGGAGAAATAGCATTAGGTAAAAACATCCTAATTGCATTCATGACATGGGAGGGCTATAACTACGAAGATGCTATTTTGATCAATGAAAAGTTGGTAATGGAAGATGTATTGACTTCAGTTCATATTGAAGAATATGAGTCCGAAGCAAGAGACACTAAATTAGGACCTGAGGAAATTACCCGTGATATTCCTAATGTGGGAGATGAAATGCTTAAGGACCTTGACGAAAGAGGAATAATTAGAGTAGGCGCTGAAGTTAAATCTGGAGATATATTAGTTGGTAAAGTAACACCAAAGGGAGAAACTGAGCTTACTGCTGAAGAAAGGCTACTAAGAGCAATTTTTGGCGAAAAAGCTCGTGAAGTTAGAGATACCTCTTTAAGGGTACCTCATGGTGAAGCCGGAATTATTGTGGATGTAAAAGTATTCTCAAGAGAGAAAGACGATGAATTACCACCTGGCGTTAACCAAATGATAAGAGTATATATAGCAACTAAGAGAAAAATAAATGTAGGGGACAAAATGTGTGGACGACATGGTAACAAAGGTGTAGTATCTAGGATACTACCTGAAGAAGATATGCCATATTTACCAGATGGGACCCCTGTTCAAATAGTTTTAAATCCTCTGGGAGTTCCTTCCCGTATGAATCTAGGTCAAGTATTAGAAGTACATCTTGGTCTTGCTGCCAAAAAATTAGGATGGCATGTTGCTACTCCAGTATTTGATGGTGCAAATGAGGAAGATATTATTGAGGCTCTAAAAGAAGCCGGCTATCCTGAAAATGGAAAGATTCTCCTTAGAGATGGAAGAACTGGAGAAAGTTTTAACAACCCAGTTACAGTAGGATATATGTATATGTTGAAACTACATCATCTTGTAGATGATAAAATTCACGCTAGATCTACCGGACCATATTCTTTAGTTACGCAACAGCCATTAGGTGGTAAAGCACAATTTGGTGGACAGAGATTTGGAGAGATGGAGGTTTGGGCACTAGAAGCATATGGAGCAGCCCATACCCTACAAGAAATATTGACGGTTAAATCTGACGATATTGTTGGTAGAGTTAAGACATATGAGTCAATTGTAAAAGGTGAGAATATACCTGAACCTGGTATTCCAGAATCATTTAAGGTTTTGATAAAAGAACTTCAGAGTTTGTCGTTGGATATTAAGATTTTAACTGATGAAAAACATGAAATAGAAATGCTTGAGACAATCGAGGATGAATTATCTGACTTAGAGACAATTGGCGAAGGTATACCTGATGATGATCTACTTGATGAAGAGTTAAATCCAAGACAAGGAATAACTAAAATTGAAGGAGATATTCCGAGTGGTTTCATTTTAGAAGAAGACGATGAAGTAAATCTTAGTGTTGATTATGAAGATGATGTTGACTTTGAAGACAGTGACGAATTTGATGATGATTTTTAAAATAATTTTATAAAATAATTTTATAATGAAAGGAGAGAATGCTCCTTGTTTGAATTCAATACTTTTGATTCAATTAAAATTGGGCTGGCTTCACCAGAGAAAATCAGACAATGGTCTAAAGGAGAAGTAAAAAAACCTGAAACAATAAACTATAGAACATTAAAGCCTGAAAAAGAAGGACTATTTTGCGAAAAAATATTTGGTCCCACAAAGGATTGGGAGTGCCATTGTGGGAAGTATAAGAGAGTAAGATATAAAGGTGTTGTATGCGACAGGTGTGGTGTGGAAGTAACTAAATCAAAGGTGAGAAGAGAGAGATTAGGGCATATTGAATTAGCAGCACCAGTTTCTCATATATGGTATTTCAAAGGAATTCCAAGTAGAATGGGTCTTTTGATGGATATGTCACCTAGATCACTAGAAAAAGTACTATATTTTGCATCTTATATTGTAATAGATGGTGGAGATACATCATTGTATGAGAAGCAACTATTGACTGAAATAGAATATAGAGAAGCTTATGAAAAATACCACAATAAATTTAAGGCAATGATGGGAGCAGAAGCCATCAAAGCATTACTTGAAAAAATTGACTTAGAGAAAGAAGCTACAGATTTAAGACTTCAGTTAAAGGATTCTTCAGGTCAAAAGAAGATCAGAATAACTAGAAGGCTAGAAGTAGTAGAAGCATTTAGAAAATCAGGAAACAAACCAGAATGGATGATTTTAGATGCAATTCCAGTTATTCCACCAGATCTTAGACCAATGGTACAATTAGATGGTGGAAGGTTTGCAACATCAGATTTAAATGACTTGTATAGAAGGGTTATTAATAGAAATAATAGACTAAAGAGACTTCTTGACTTAGGAGCTCCTGATATCATTGTTAGAAATGAAAAAAGGATGCTTCAAGAGGCAGTTGATGCTCTTATAGACAACGGTAGGCGCGGAAGGCCTGTTACAGGACCAGGAAATAGACCCTTAAAATCTTTATCAGATATGCTTAAAGGTAAGCAAGGTAGATTTAGACAAAACTTACTTGGGAAGAGAGTTGACTACTCTGGACGTTCTGTAATCGTTGTTGGACCAGATTTGAAATTCTATCAATGTGGAATACCTAAGACTATGGCATTAGAATTATTTAAGCCATTTGTAATGAAAAAATTAGTTGAAGAAGGTCACTCACATAATATAAAATCTGCAAAGAGAATGGTTGAAAGAGTAAAACCACAAGTATGGGATGTATTGGATTCTGTTATTAAAGATCATCCAGTACTTCTAAACAGAGCACCTACACTTCATAGATTAGGTATTCAAGCATTTGAACCGGTATTAGTTGAAGGAAAAGCTATAAAATTGCATCCTTTAGTGTGTACAGCTTATAATGCAGACTTCGACGGAGATCAAATGGCAGTACACGTACCTTTATCTACAGAAGCTCAAGCAGAAGCTAGACTCTTAATGTTATCTACAAATAATATCCTTGCACCAAAGGACGGTAAACCAATTACCACACCAACTCAAGATATGGTTTTAGGAGCTTATTACCTATCAGTTGAGACACCTGGTGAACTAGGAGAGGGCATGGTATTTAAAGACTATGATGAAATGTTTCATGCCTATTCCGTTGGTGCTGTAGGATTACATGCTAGAGTAAAGGTAAAAGTAAAAATAGATGAGTTTGATAGTGGAAGACTTATTGAATCTACTGTAGGAAGATTTATTCTTAACGAACATTTACCACAAGATTTAGGTTTCGTAGACAGAACAGTAGATAAGTACTCACTAGAAGTTGACCAACTTGTAAATAAAAAGGCATTAGGAAATATAATAGAGAAATGCTTTAGAAAACACGGAAATGCTGTTACTGCTTTAGTTCTCGACCATATAAAGGAAACTGGATTCCACTATTCAACTATAGGATCAATTTCCATATCTATGGGAGACATATTTGTACCAGAAGCAAAATGGGAAATGATTGGAAAGGCTGAGACAGAAGTTGACAAATTTGAGAAATCTTATCGTAGAGGTCTTATATCAGATGAAGAAAGATATGAAAAGGTTATTGAAATTTGGAATAGAACCACAGATGAATTAACTGGCATACTCATGGATGGATTAGATCCAATGAATAATGTTTATATCATGTCATTATCAGGAGCTAGAGGTAGTGTAAACCAAATTAGACAGCTAGCAGGTATGAGAGGGCTAATGGCATCAGCATCTGGTAAGACCATGGAAATCCCTATAAAAGCTAACTTTAGAGAAGGACTTAGTGTACTTGAATTCTTCGTATCTACGCATGGTTCTAGAAAAGGTCTAGCTGATACTGCTCTTAGAACTGCTGACTCAGGATACTTAACTAGGAGACTAGTTGATGTAAGTCAAGATGTTATTGTTAGAGAAATAGACTGCAATACTGAGCAATATTTGCTAGTAAAAGCATTTAAAGATGGAAGAGAAGTAATTGAAGAATTAAGAGATAGGGTAGAGGGCAGATATTCCTTTGAAGATATACTAAACCCTGAGACTGGTGATATTATAGTAAAAGGAAATGAAATGATTTCTGAAATTCAAGCTGATTTAATTGAAAAGGTTGGAATAACAGATGTTAAAGTACGTTCGGTTCTAGGCTGTAAAGCTAGACATGGGGTATGTGCTCATTGCTATGGTAGAAACTTGGCTACAGGTGATGAAGTGAATATTGGTGAAGCAGTTGGAATAATTGCAGCCCAATCCATCGGAGAACCAGGTACACAGCTTACAATGCGTACATTCCATACAGGTGGAGTTGCTGGAGCAGATATCACTCACGGTTTACCTAGAGTTGAAGAATTATTTGAAGCAAGAAAGCCAAAAGGGCTTGCTATAATCTCTGAAAATGCTGGGGTTGTAAGTATTGAAGAAAGCAAAAGAAAGAAAGAAGTAATTATAACTTCTTCAAATGGAGAATCTATAAATTATAATATTGTTTATGGTTCTAGATTAAAAGTTCGACCTGGTGATATTGTTGAGGCAGGAGACGAACTAACAGATGGTTCAGTTAATCCTCATGATATCCTAAAGATCAAAGGTGTACAGGGAGTTCAAAATTATCTAGTTAAAGAAGTTCAACGAGTATATAGACTTCAGGGTGTAGATATAAATGATAAGCATATTGAAGTAATTGTCAAGCAAATGCTGTCTAAAGCAAAAGTAGAAGAAGCAGGTGACACTGATATGCTACCAGGATCTTTGGTTAATTTTTATGATTTTGAAGAGAATAATAAGAAAGCAATTGAAGAAGGTTTAGAGCCAGCTATAGGAAGTAAAACATTGCTTGGTATTACAAAAGCTTCCTTAGCAACTGATTCATTCTTATCAGCGGCTTCTTTCCAAGAGACAACAAGAGTATTGACACAAGCAGCTATTGAAGGTAAAGAAGATTTCCTTATAGGACTAAAAGAAAATGTTATCATCGGAAAACTTATTCCAGCAGGAACAGGTATGAGAAGATATAGAAACATTGAAATTGCTGGAGATGAAAATATTCAAATTTTAGAAGATTTAAATCTTGACAGTATAAATGACTGATGGTAAAATGTATTAGTGTGTAAACTTGAAGAGAGCTCTGGATGACATAAAGATTATGTGGACTCAAGGTCCACATAATCTTTAAAGTGTTTAAAGGAGGGGAAGACTTATGCTTTCAAAATTAACTAAAGGCAATAAGATTGTTGGTGTTAAACAAGTGAAAAGAGCATTAAATTCACAGGAAATTGAATTAGTTTTCATAGCAGAAGATGCTGACAACAAGATTACAGACGAATTAACCAAAATTTGCAGTGAGAAGCATATTCAAATTATTTATGTTGAAAGCATGAAAAAATTAGGAGATGCTTGTGGTATTGATGTTAATGCAGCAACTGCTGCATTGCTAAAATAATATTTAAAAATAGAAGGAGGTGCCTTGATGCCAACTATTAACCAATTAATTAGACATGGCAGAGAAAAAGTTGTTTACAAATCCAAATCCCCAGCTTTAGGAGTGAATTTTAATACTCTTAGAAAGAAGGAAACTACCGTTAACTCACCTCAAAAGAGAGGGGTATGTGTAGCTGTTAGGACTATTACACCTAAGAAGCCTAACTCAGCATTAAGAAAAGTTGCAAGAGTAAGACTTACCAATGGGCAAGAAGTAGCAGCTTACATTCCAGGAATTGGACACAATCTGCAAGAACATAGTGTTGTTCTAATAAGAGGAGGAAGAGTTAAAGACCTTCCAGGTGTTAGATACCATATTGTTAGGGGTGCCTTAGATGCTTCTGGCGTAGACAAAAGAATGCAAAGTAGATCAAAATACGGAGCTAAGAAGCCAAAGGTAAAGAAATAGTAGTGCTTAAAATGCAGGAATTTATTCCAATTTATTATAGATAGATGCATTTTGGCGCGGTGCGGTAATTTTATTACCGAGTACCAATGAATCAACTCTATATAGTTAAGGAGGGAAGTAAAGTGCCAAGAAAAGGACATATACCAAAAAGAGAAATAATGCCAGATCCAATTTACAACGATGTGGTAGTAACAAAATTAATTAACAGCATTATGCTAGATGGTAAAAAAGGAATTGCTCAAAATATAGTTTATGGTGCATTTGATTACATGGCGGAAAAGACTAATGAAGATCCGTTAGAAGTATTTTACAAAGCTATAAACAATATCATGCCTGTATTAGAAGTAAAGGCAAGACGTATTGGTGGAGCAACTTACCAAGTACCAATAGAGGTAAGAACTGAGAGAAGAGAAACTCTAGGTCTAAGATGGTTAGTTAACTATTCAAGACAAAGAGGAGAAAAGACTATGGTAGAAAGATTAGCAAAAGAACTTTTAGATGCTTCTAATGGTATGGGATCAAGCGTTAAGAAAAGAGAAGATACTCATAAAATGGCAGAAGCTAATAAAGCTTTCGCACATTATAGATGGTAGTATATCGTTTTTATTGTGTGGAGGGGGACCAAGAATCAAGAATAAGGAGGAAATATTGTGCCAAGACAAGTATCATTACAAAAAACTAGAAATATCGGCATAATGGCTCATATTGATGCAGGAAAAACAACCACCACAGAGAGAATTTTGTTTTACACTGGAAAAATACACAAAATAGGAGAAACCCATGAGGGCGCTGCCCAAATGGACTGGATGGAGCAAGAACAAGAGAGAGGTATAACTATCACTTCTGCTGCAACTACTTGTTTGTGGAATGAGCATAGAATTAATGTTATAGACACACCAGGACATGTGGACTTTACTGTTGAAGTAGAAAGATCACTAAGAGTATTGGATAGTGCTGTTGCGTTATTTTGTGCAAAAGGTGGAGTTGAACCTCAATCTGAGACTGTATGGAGACAAGCAGATAAATACAATGTGCCTAGATTAGCATTTGTTAACAAGATGGATATACTTGGAGCAGACTTTTTTAGAGCAATAGGTATGGTTAAGGATAGACTTAAAGCAAATCCAGTGCCTATTCAGTTACCAATAGGTAAAGAAGATAAATTTTTAGGCGTGGTTGACTTAGTAAATATGAATGCCAGAATTTACAATGATGATTTAGGTGAAAATATTGAAATAACAGAAATTCCAGCAGATATGCTTGAATTAGCTAAAGAATATAGAGATAAATTATTAGAAGCTATATCAGAACATGATGAAGAATTAATGATGAAGTATTTAGATGGTGAACAACTAACTACTGAAGAAGTAATCAAAGGTATTAGAAATGCTACTATAAAAGTAGCAATGACACCAGTTTTATGTGGATCTTCCTATAAAAACAAGGGAGTACAGCCATTACTAGATGCTATAATTGATTACCTTCCATCACCACTAGATATACCTCCAATCATGGGTGTTAGTCTAGAAACTGATGAAGAGGAAGAAAGATTATCATCAGATGAAGAATCATTCTCTGCATTAGCATTTAAAATAGTGACTGACCCATTTGTTGGTAAACTTGCATATGTTAGAGTTTATTCGGGTAGCCTAAAATCAGGTAGTTATGTACAGAATACTTCTAAAAACAAAAGAGAGAGAATAGGCAGATTATTGCTTATGCACGCTAATAAAAGAGAAGAAGTAGATGAAGTGTTTGCAGGAGATATAGTGGGAGTTGTTGGCTTAAAAGATACAACTACAGGAGATACATTATCTGATGCTAATAAACCAATAGTATTAGAAACAATGGAATTCCCTGAACCAGTTATTCATGTAGCTATAGAACCTAAGACAAAGGCATCTCAAGACAAGATGACTGTAGCCTTAATGAAATTAGCTGAAGAAGACCCTACTTTCAAGACTTATACTGATGAAGAAACAGGGCAAACAATTATTGCAGGTATGGGAGAACTACATCTTGAGATAATAGTTGATAGACTACTTAGGGAATTCAAAGTTGAAGCTAATGTTGGTAGCCCGCAAGTTGCATACAAAGAATCAATTCAAAACAATGCAGAAGCAGAAGGAAAATATGTAAGACAATCCGGTGGTCGTGGACAATACGGTCATGTTAAATTAAGAGTAGAACCACAAGAACCAGGTGTAGGCTATGAATTTGTAAATGCTACAGTAGGTGGATCAGTACCGAGAGAATTTATCAATCCTATAGATGCTGGAATTCAAGAAGCTTTACTTTCAGGAGTTGTTGGTGGATACCCAGTACTAGATATTAAAGTTACTTTATATGATGGATCATATCACGAAGTTGACTCTTCAGAAATGGCATTTAAAATAGCTGGTTCTATGGGTGTTAGAGAAGCTATAAGAAAAGCTAAACCAGTATTACTTGAACCAATGATGAAGGTTGAGGTAACTGTACCTGAAGAATACATGGGTGATGTTATAGGTGATATTAACTCTAGAAGAGGACGAATAGAAGGAATGGAATTACGAAGTGGAGCACAAGTTATCAGAGGCTTTGTACCACTTTCTGAAATGTTTGGTTACGCTACTGACCTTCGTTCTAATACTCAAGGTAGAGGAGTATACTCAATGCAATTTGACCACTATGAACCAGTGCCAAATAGTATTGCTGAAAAAGTAATAGGAAACAAATAATCTATAATTAAGGAGGAATAAGAAATGGGAAAAGCAAAATTCGAAAGAACCAAACCACACGTAAACATAGGGACAATAGGCCACGTAGACCATGGTAAAACAACATTAACAGCAGCTATAACAATGGTATTAAACAA
>NZ_JAVKTS010000010.1 GCF_031460495.1 Tissierella sp.
TGGCTATGGAATGGTAAACGCATTTGAAGCAGTATCACAAGTAGCATCAGGCACAGGATATATAGCAGGAAAGGTATTACAAGAGGGAGAAGACCTAGAAGACTTAGTAATAAATCATGAACAAGAAATATTTGAAACCTATGCAGGATCAGACATAGAAATAGTAGCAGAAATAAGTGACGATGTAGCAATAATAGAAGCAGAACTATTAGTAAAACAAGAAGGTAAATCTTATTGGATGCTAGTACCAATGAACAGAGTATCAGGGGATCATAAAGATGGAACATACAAAGGAACCATCACCTATGATATGTTACTTGGAGATAGCATTGTATACAAAGTAAGAGCAAGAGACTATGCAGGAGAAGTAGTAGTATCACAAGATTACAGAATAGATATAAGCTTTGGTGTAATACCTGGAGAATATAATCAAGGCTTTGAAAGCAATATCAATGGTTGGATTATGGATGGAATATGGGAATGGGGTCAACCATCAGGAACAAGCCCTGCACCATATGAAGGAAACCAACTAGCAGGAACCATATTAAATGGTAATTACACTGCAAACGCAGATAGTTGGATGATAGCTCCTCCAATAGATTTAAGAGATAATACATTAGAAGCAGCTTCCCTAAGATATTATCAATGGTATGATATGGAGAACAACTATGATAAAGCTTATGTACTAGTCACAGATGACTTTGGTGCTACTTGGACACAAGTTGCTCTTTATACAGGACCGGGAGCAACATGGACAGAGAAAACTGTAAATCTTGATGGATATATTGGTTCTACTAATCCAGTATTTGTAGCATTTAGATTTACATCTGATGGATCTGTGCATAAAGCTGGATGGTTTATAGACAATGTAAGATTGTTTGAAAGAGACAATGAAGCACCAGCAGTACCAACAGGCTTAAAGGCAGAGGCTGGTTTAACAGGAATTAAGTTAAACTGGATACATTCACCAGACGCTGACATTTCCCACTACAATGTTTATCGTGGAGAAGTAGCAGGGGGAGAATATAATTTATTAATAGAAACTCCTAATAATAGCTATATTGACTCTGAAGTAGTTGTTGGAACAACATATTATTATGTAGTTACAGCAGAAGATACTTCAGGAAATGTAAGTGGCTATACAGCAGAAGTATCAGCTACTCCTGTTGAAGCAGAAGTAGTATTCTCCGCTAATTTTGAAAATGATAATGGAGGATTTACAACAGGAATTACAGTAGGTACTCTTAACCCATGGGAATGGGGAGTTCCAGTATCAGGTCCTAATGCAGCGTTCTCAGGGGAAAAACTATGGGCAACTGATCTAGATGCAAACTATCAAAATAAAACAGATGCATATATTGAAACTCCAGCTATAGTAATCCCACAAGATAAGTTAGGAATATTAAACTTTAATCATTGGGTAGATATGGAAGGCACAACAACTCTATATGATTATGGTCAAGTACAAATCTCTAAAGATAATGGCGCTACTTGGACTAATATTACACCTGCAGCAGGTGGAAAATATGGTAAGAGAGTTCAAGCATGGGCTAATGAAGAGATTTACTTGAATGGATATGTGGGAGAAACTATTAAGTTAAGATTCTTCTTCCATTCAGATGGCTCAACAGCTTATAATGGATGGTATATTGATGATGTAAATGTAATGGCTATCGACTATGAAGCTCCAGAACCTATAAGTGGTGAAGAGTTAATCTATGACGATGGAACTGCAGAAGATGCTTTAGTATTAAATGCAGCAGGAAATGGATTAGCAGTAAGATTTACTCCAAGTTCTTATGGAACTGTTGAGGGTGTCAATGTTTATATATGGGATAATTCATGGCCAACACCAGGAGGAAATAGACTAGGATTTGTTATCTATGATGGAAATGGCACTCAAATAGGAGCACCTGTATATAGGGATAATCTAGTTAGAGGAGCATGGAACACAATAGATCTTTCCGGATTTAACTTCTCTACAGGTAGTGATTTCTATATATCAACTATGCAAGATGCAATAGGTACTAGTTGTCCAGGAACTGGATTAGATGATAATGCTAATTCTGGAAGGTCAAGATCTTATTTGAATATTGGAGGAGTATTAAGTCCATTAGCAGATGAAGGACCTGACTATGCTTACGCTATTATGATGCGAGCAATAGTAAATTATGAAGATGCTGAAGCAACTGTTGATAATATTATGGCTAATAGGGGCTTATCAATTAGAAAACCTTTGGCAAGGAATACTGATAAGGCATTAAGCTTATGGTCTAATGAAGCTGAAGTTAAAAAGCTAGACTATGTAGATCCAGTAGCACCTAATTTCAACCTAAAGAAAGTTGAAGTAAATAATTATAAAACTGTTTCAGATATAGAAGTAGCTAATGCTCCAATGGCAAGAGGTGGCGGAATTCCAGTAGCTGATTCTGTAGTTACAGTATTAGAAACAGGAAGAAGCGTTAAAACAGATCCTATTACAGGAAAATATAGTCTAAGAACTCCTATGGGAACTTATACTCTAAGAGCAGAAGCTTATGGATATTATTCATCAGAAGCTACAGTTACAGTAGAAGAGGATTTAACAGTAAATAATACATTTATACTAGAACCAAAACCTCAAGGAACTATAACTGGTAGAGTATTTGATAGATACTATGGCAATCCAGCTGCTTATGCAGTCATAAGAGTAGTTGAAGATTCAAAAGTAGCACCAGTTGTTGCTGATGCAGACGGTAATTTCACTATCCCTAATGTATATGAAGGAACATATACACTTAAAGTAATAGCAGATGGATTTGATCCAGGTGAAGCTACTGTAGAAGTAATAGGAAATGAAATAGCTAATGTAGACATACCACTAAAGAGATTCGTAGGTTTCGAAGATGAAATAATCTATGATGACGGAACTGGTGAAAATGCCCTTGTACTAAATAGTACAGGATATGGATTAGCAGTAAGATTTACACCAGAACAATTTGGTAAAGTAACAGGAGCTAATGTATATTTCTGGGATAACTCATGGCCAGCACCAGGTGGAAATAGAATAGGATTTACAATATATTCCACAGATGCAAATGGAGTACCATCTAAGGTTGGAGAACCAATATTCCA
>NZ_JAVKTS010000011.1 GCF_031460495.1 Tissierella sp.
GATAGCATTGTATACAAAGTAAGAGCAAGAGACTATGCAGGAGAAGTAGTAGTATCACAAGATTACAGAATAGATATAAGCTTTGGTGTAATACCAGATGAATATTCACAAGGCTTTGAAAGCAATATTAATGGTTGGATTATGGATGGAATATGGGAATGGGGTCAACCATCAGGAACAAGCCCAGCACCATATGAAGGAAACCAACTAGCAGGAACCATATTAAATGGTAATTACACTGCAAATGCAGATAGTTGGATGATAACTCCTCCTATAGATTTAAGAGATGGAAATCTAGATTCAGCTACATTAAGATTTAATCACTGGTATTTAACTCAGGCAACTTTAGATTATGGTACTGTTTTATTGACTAATGACTATGGTGCTACTTGGACACAAGTTGGACCACAATATTCAGGAACATCTAATCAATGGAAAGAAGCTGTAGTTAATCTTGGAGAATATATTGGATCTAATACTCCAGTATTTGCTGCATTTAGATTTGTATCTAATGCTTCTACTCATAATCTAGGTTGGTATGTTGATAATGTTAGACTAGTTGGAGTAGATACAGAAGCTCCTGCAGTTCCAACAAATTTAGAAGCAATGCCAAATATTAGAGGAATTAAATTAACTTGGTCACCTGTAATGGATGGAGACTTAGACCATTACAATATATATCGTTCAGATATAGCAGGTGGAGAATATGTAAAAATAAATGAAACTTTGAATAACATTTTTATAGACGAAACAGTAGAAGCAAATTCAGAGTATTATTATGTAATAGCTTCAGAGGATTTCTCAGGGAATCTTAGTCAATATTCAAATGAATCCAATGCCATAGCTTTAGGCTATACTGCTTTATTTGGAACAGACTTTGAAAATGATAATGGTGGATTTACTTTAGGCGTTACATCAGGTACAGCTAATGATTGGCAATGGGGTATTCCAACATCTGGACCTAATGCAGCTAATTCAGGGGTTAAACTATGGGCAACTAATCTAGCTGGAAATTATACAGCAAGTAATGATTCCTATATACAATCTCCAGCCATAGTAATACCTGAAAACAGTGGTGCTGTTTTAACATTCACTCACTGGTTTGATTTTGAAGGAACATCAACTCTATGGGATTATGGTCAAGTAATGGTTTCCAATAATGATGGAGCCACTTGGACTAATATTACTCCTGTAACAGGTGGAAAATATGGTACTAGATTGCAAAGATGGATTACAGAAGAACTAGATTTATCTGCTTTTGATGGAGACACTATAAAGCTTAGATTCTTCTTCCACTCAGATTCATCAATATACTATAGTGGTTGGTATGTAGATGATGTATATGTTATGGGAGCAAGTGCTGAAGGGGAAGATCCTATTCCAGATCCAGAACCAGCTCCAGAAATAGCTATAGATCCTGAAGATAAAGGGGAAAAATTTGTAGCACCAGAAGCAAACTTCAAAATAAATAGAAATGCAGCAAGAGTAAACAAATATAAAACTGTTTCAGATATAGAAGTAGCTAATACTCCAATGGCAAGAGGTAGTGGAATTCCATTAGCTGATGCTGTAGTTACAGTATTAGAAACAGGAAGAAGCGTTAAAAATGACCCAGTGACTGGTTCATATAGTATGAGAATGCCAATGGGTGATTATACTCTAAGAGCAGAAGCATATGGCTTCTATTCAGAAGAAGCTACCGTTACAGTAGCTGAAGATCTAACTACAAAGGTAACATTTGTTTTAGAACCAAAACCACAAGGAAGTATTATGGGTAGAGTTATTGACAGGTATTATGGCAACCCAGCATCCAATGCAGTTATTAGATTAGTAGAAGATTCAAAGGTAGCAGCAGTTGTTGCTGATGCAGACGGATACTTTACTATCCCTAATGTTCTAGTTGGCACATATACACTTAAGGTAATAGCTGATGGATTTGATCCAGGTGAATTTACAGTAACTGTAAATCCAGAAGAAGTAACACAAGTAGAATTAGGACTAAAGAGATTCGTAGGCTTCGAAGATGAGATAATCTATGATGACGGAACAGGCGAAAATGCTCTAGTACTAAATAGTGCAGGATACGGATTGGCAGTAAGATTTACACCAGAACAATTTGGTAAGGTAACAGGAGCTAATGTGTATTTCTGGGATAATTCATGGCCAGCACCAGGTGGAAATAGAATAGGATTTACAATATATTCCACAGATGCAAATGGAGTACCATCTAAGGTTGGAGAACCAATATTCCA
>NZ_JAVKTS010000012.1 GCF_031460495.1 Tissierella sp.
CTACTGTAAATTCAGCAAATCTAGGATTTACAGCTCAAGTAGCATTACCATTAGATACAAATACAATTATGGTAACATCTGAATTAGATGGAAGACAAACAGAGCCATCCCCGGTTGTTACAGTAATTAAGGATAAGGTAGCTCCAGTATTATTAGTGGAAAAACCATTAGACAATGCAAAAGTAAATGTTGAAGTAGTTCATGTAATAGGAAATGTAGTAGATAATATAGAATTAGCAAAACTTGAAATAAATGACAAGGCAGTAGTATTAGATGCAGAAGGAAACTTCCATGAAAGACTAATGCTTAATCCAGGAGCAAATACTATTACTGTAAAAGCAACTGATGGAGCAGGAAATGTGACTACAGTTGTGAGAACAGTATTAGTAGAGCTAGAAGCACCAGATATCACAAATATTGAACCATCAGGAAATGTTGAACTTAGAGCAGGGGATATATTAACTGTTAGCTTTAATGCTCCTACAGGTGGTAATGGATACTTTAGATTGCTAATGCCATTTGGATTACAAAGCAATGACCTAGGGATTCCAATGACAGAAGTAGATGGATTATATACTGGAACATGGACTGTACCTGCAAACTTAGTAGCTACAGGACTAAAAGTTCAAGTAGTCTATGTGAACGAATATGGATTTAAGATTACAAAGATGGCAGCTGGAAGTGTAACTGTAATTGGTAATATGGCAGATTTAGTAAATAATACTATGGTAATAGGAAATGAAGCCTTTGATATGGATTATGTAAATACAAATGCATATGCACAATCTAGACTTATAGAAGCTTATAATGCTGGAGAAGAAGTATATATCAAACTTAATGAAAATACCATAGTCAATGGAGAAGGTCAAATGAGAAGCATAGTTGAATTACCAGATGAAGTAACATATTTTGATATAAATGGAGAAGTATTGTATTACGCAAAATAAGGTTCTAAATAAGGCCCCTATTTATGGGGCCTTAACATAAAACAAGGAGGTGCAAAGGAATAGTTGTATTGCTAAAAAACTTGAGGAGGTAAATGTTGATGTTAAGAAACAAAAAGATTAACAAAGGATTATCCCTACTAATTACAATGGTAATGATATTAGGGTATATGACATCATT
>NZ_JAVKTS010000013.1 GCF_031460495.1 Tissierella sp.
GAAGTAATATTAAATGGCAAGAAGGTAATTAACTTATCATCAAACAATTACTTAGGATTTGCTAACCACCCAAGACTTAAAAAAGCTGCTATTGAAGCTGTAGAAAAATATGGTGCAGGTACAGGAGCTGTTAGAACGATTATAGGAAATATGGACATCCATGAGAATTTGGAAGCACTTTTAGCTAAATTCAAAAAAGATGAAGCAGCATTCCTATATCAATCAGCTTTTAATTGCAATGCTGGAACAATTCAAGCAGTTACAGAAGCGGGAGATATCATTATATCAGACGAATTAAACCATGCTTCAATCATAGATGGTACAAGATTATCAAAAGCTTCAAAAGGAATATACAAACATTCAGATATGGACAGCTTAGAAGCAATATTAAAAGAATCAAGAGATAAATATAGAAATATCTTGATAATTACAGATGGAGTTTTCTCTATGGATGGAGATATAGCTAAATTACCAGAGATAGTTCAATTAGCAGAAAAATATGAAGCAATGACTTATGTAGATGACTCCCATGGATCAGGCGTATTAGGAGAAAGTGGAAGAGGTACAATAGATCACTTTGGCTTACATGGTAGAGTTGACTTCTCAATGGGATGTTTATCCAAAGGTATAGGAGTAATGGGAGGATATGTATCAGGTTCCCAAACAATGTGTGATTGGTTAAGCCATAGAGCAAGACCAGTATTATTTAGTACATCCTTACCACCAGCAGTAATAGGAGCAGTTACAGAAGCAATAACTATGCTAATGGAATCAACAGAGTATACAGATAGATTATGGGACAATGCAAAATACTGGAAATCAAAAATAGGTAACCTTGGATACAATACAGGACATAGTGAAACACCAATTACTCCAGTAATCATTGGAGACGAAGCTAAGACAATGGAATTTAGTAGAAAATTACTTGAAAAAGGAGTTTTCGTATCTGCAATAGTATTCCCTACAGTACCAAAGGGAACAGGAAGAGTTAGATGTATGGTAACAGCAGATCATACTAAAGAGCAATTAGACAGAGCAGTAGAAGTCTTTGAAGCAGTTGGAAAAGAGATGAATATA
>NZ_JAVKTS010000014.1 GCF_031460495.1 Tissierella sp.
TTTGCGACTCCCCGAAGCTTATCGGAGCTTATCCCGTCCTTCATCGGCTCTTGGTGCCAAGGCATTCGCCCTACGCCCTTAATAACTTGACCTTTGTTACTTTATATATATTGCTTTGTAGTTTTCAATGTTCAGAGTTAAATATATCAGCATCCAGTATCAATGCTGATAGCTTAACAAAATTTATAAACAAAACAGTGTGAGTACTTTTGAACTCCTTAGAAAGGAGGTGATCCAGCCGCACCTTCCGATACGGCTACCTTGTTACGACTTCACCCTAGTCATTGACTTTACCTTCGACAGCTGCCTCCTTACGGTTAGCTCACTGGCTTCGGGCACTTCCAACTCCCATGGTGTGACGGGCGGTGTGTACAAGACCCGGGAACGCATTCACCGCGGCATTCTGATCCACGATTACTAGCAACTCCGACTTCATGCAGGCGAGTTGCAGCCTGCAATCCGAACTGGGATCGGCTTTAAGAGATTGGCATCCTATCACTAGGTAGCTACTCGTTGTACCGACCATTGTAGCACGTGTGTAGCCCAGGACATAAAGGGCATGATGATTTGACGTCATCCCCACCTTCCTCCGATTTATCATCGGCAGTCTCTCTAGAGTGCTCAGCTTAACCTGTTAGCAACTAAAGACAAGGGTTGCGCTCGTTGCGGGACTTAACCCAACATCTCACGACACGAGCTGACGACAACCATGCACCACCTGTGTCCCCTGTACCCGAAGGTAAAGCACTATCTCTAATGCGGTCAGGGGCATGTCAAGCCCTGGTAAGGTTCTTCGCGTTGCTTCGAATTAAACCACATGCTCCGCTGCTTGTGCGGGTCCCCGTCAATTCCTTTGAGTTTCATACTTGCGTACGTACTCCCCAGGCGGAGTGCTTAATGCGTTAGCTGCGGCACCGAGGTTTGACCCCCAACACCTAGCACTCATCGTTTACGGCGTGGACTACCAGGGTATCTAATCCTGTTTGCTCCCCACGCTTTCGTTCCTCAGCGTCAGTATAAGTCCAGAAAGTCGCCTTCGCCACTGGTATTCCTCCTAATATCTACGCATTTCACCGCTACACTAGGAATTCCACTTTCCTCTCCTTAACTCAAGCCTTCCAGTTTCAAATGCTTACCACGGTTAAGCCGTGGGATTTCACATCTGACTTAAAAGGCCGCCTGCGAACCCTTTACGCCCAATAATTCCGGACAACGCTCGCCCCCTACGTATTACCGCGGCTGCTGGCACGTAGTTAGCCGGGGCTTCCTCCTAGGGTACCGTCATTATCGTCCCCTAGGACAGAGTTTTACGACTCGAAAGCCTTCATCACTCACGCGGCGTCGCTGCATCAGAGTTTCCTCCATTGTGCAATATTCCCCACTGCTGCCTCCCGTAGGAGTCTGGACCGTGTCTCAGTTCCAGTGTGGCCGTTCACCCTCTCAGGCCGGCTACCCATCG
>NZ_JAVKTS010000015.1 GCF_031460495.1 Tissierella sp.
AAAGGTCAAGTTATTAAGGGCGTAGGGCGAATGCCTTGGCACCAAGAGCCGATGAAGGACGGGATAAGCTCCGATAAGCTTCGGGGAGTCGCAAATAGACATCGATCCGGAGATTTCCGAATGGGGAAACCTACTTGAGCAACCCTCAAGTATCGTATAGTGAATAAATAGCTATGCGAAGGAAGACCAGGGGAACTGAAACATCTAAGTACCCTGAGGAAGAGAAAGAAAAATCGATTTCCTAAGTAGCGGCGAGCGAACGGGAAAGAGCCTAAACCAGTGCTTGCACTGGGGTTACGGACCAGCACAACAGGACGCGGTATCTTAATAGAAGAGGATTGGAAAATCCCACCATAGAGGGTGATAGTCCCGTAAATGAAAAGAGAAGGCGCCTAGCTGAGATCCAGAGTACCACGGGACACGAGAAATCCTGTGGGAAGTAGGGAGGACCACCTCCCAAGGCTAAATACTACTTGGTGACCGATAGAGAAATAGTACCGTGAGGGAAAGGTAAAAAGAACCCCGGGAGGGGAGTGAAATAGAACCTGAAACCCTACGCCTACAAGCAGTGGAAGCACATTATTCGTGTAACCACGTACTTTTTGTAGAACGGGCCAGCGAGTTATGGTATGCAGCAAGGTTAAGTACTTAAGGTACGAAGCCGTAGGGAAACCAAGTCTTAATAGGGCGACTAAGTTGTATGCCATAGACCCGAAACCGGGTGACCTATCCATGGGCAGAGTGAAGTTGAAGTAAAATTCAATGGAGGCTCGAACCCTTTAGCGTTTAAAAGCTATGGGATGACCTGTGGATAGGGGTGAAAAGCCAATCGAACTCGGAGATAGCTGGTTCTCCTCGAAATAGCTTTAGGGCTAGCGTCAAGGAATCGTGTAATGGAGGTAGAGCACTGAATGGTCTAGGGGCGCATAGCGTTACCAAAACCTATCAAACTCCGAATGCCATAAACATAGACTTGGCAGTCAGACTATGTGGGATAAGCTTCATAGTCAAAAGGGAAAGAGCCCAGATCACCAGCTAAGGTCCCTAAATTCTGATTAAGTGATAAAGGATGTGAGGTTTCACAGACAACCAGGATGTTGGCTTAGAAGCAGCCATACATTTAAAGAGTGCGTAATAGCTCACTGGTCGAGAGACCTTGCGCCGAAGATTTCCGGGACTAAAATCAGATACCGAAGCTGTGGGATTAGTGTAAACTAATCGGTAGAGGAGCATTGTATGCGGGCAGAAGCTATACCGAAAGGAGTGGTGGACTGCATACAAGAGAGAATGCTGGCATGAGTAGCGCAAGGTAAGTGAGAATCTTACCCATCGAAAGCCCAAGGTTTCCTGAGGAAGGCTCGTCCACTCAGGGTAAGTCGGGACCTAAGCTGAGGCAGAAATGCGTAGGCGATGGACAACAGGTTGAGATTCCTGTACTAGTTACAAGCGTTTGAGAAATGGAGTGACGCAGGAGGATAGGTTGAGCGTGCCGTTGGTTGAGCACGTCTAAGCAAGTAGGGAGTTAGGATAGGCAAATCCGTTCTAACAATCCTGAGATGCGATGGGGAGCGAAAAACAAGTAGCGAAGCAACTGACTCCACACTGCCAAGAAAAGCTTCTATCGAGCAAGTAACTACCCGTACCGTAAACCGACACAGGTAGGCGAGGAGAGAATCCTAAGATGAGCGGAAGAACCATTGTTAAGGAACTCGGCAAAATAGCCCCGTAACTTCGGGAGAAGGGGTGCCATTTGAAGTATAGATTTTACATTGAAAGCTTTGAGTGGCCGCAGTGAATAGGCCCAAGCGACTGTTTACCAAAAACACAAGTCTCTGCTAAGTCGAAAGACGAAGTATAGGGGCTGACACCTGCCCGGTGCTGGAAGGTTAAGGGGAAGGCTTAGCGCAAGCGAAGGCTAGAACTTAAGCCCCAGTAAACGGCGGCCGTAACTATAACGGTCCTAAGGTAGCGAAATTCCTTGTCGGGTAAGTTCCGACCCGCACGAAAGGTGTAACGATTTGGGCACTGTCTCAACAATGGATCCGGTGAAATTGTAGTACACGTGAAGATGCGTGTTACCCGCGACAGGACGGAAAGACCCCGTGGAGCTTTACTGCAGGCTGACATTGGATTTCGGCATTGCATGTACAGGATAGGTGGGAGACTAAGAAGCCAGTGCGCCAGTATTGGTGGAGTCAACCTTGGGATACCACTCTTGTAATGCTGAAGTTCTAACCTGATACCATGAAACTGGTATAGGGACACTGTCAGTTGGGCAGTTTGACTGGGGCGGTCGCCTCCTAAAGAGTAACGGAGGCGCTCAAAGGTTTCCTCAGCACGGTCGGAAATCGTGCGAAGAGTGTAAAGGCAAAAGGAAGCTTAACTGCGACACCAACAAGTGGAGCAGGAACGAAAGTTGGACTTAGTGATCCGGTGGTTCCGAGTGGAAGGGCCATCGCTCAACGGATAAAAGCTACCCCGGGGATAACAGGCTTATCTCCCCCAAGAGTCCACATCGACGGGGAGGTTTGGCACCTCGATGTCGGCTCGTCTCATCCTGGGGCTGAAGTAGGTCCCAAGGGTTGGGCTGTTCGCCCATTAAAGAGGCACGCGAGCTGGGTTCAGAACGTCGTGAGACAGTTCGGTCCCTATCCGTCGTGGGCGTAGGAAATTTGAGAGGAGCTGTCCTTAGTACGAGAGGACCGGGATGGACGAACCGCTGGTGTATCAGTTGTCTTGCCAAAGGCATGGCTGAGTAGCTAAGTTCGGACGGGATAAGTGCTGAAGGCATCTAAGCACGAAGCCCCCCTCAAGATAAGATTTCCCATCACATAAGTGAGTAAGACTCCAGGAAGACCACCTGGTAGATAGGTCTCAGGTGAAAGAGTAGTAATACTTGAAGCTAAGAGATACTAATAAGTCGAGGACTTGACCAAAAAAATATATATTGCGAATGTAGTTTTCGTCTGGTGACGATAGCGAGATGGACACACCTGTTCCCATACCGAACACAGAAGTTAAGCATCTCAACGCCGATGGTACTTGGGTGGTAACGCCCTGGGAGAGTAGGAAGTTGCCAGGCT
>NZ_JAVKTS010000016.1 GCF_031460495.1 Tissierella sp.
CTCAGAATTGCCGATACACACCTCCTGGTGTGTTGTAGTTTTATTAAAAAATAAAATCTACTACAATTCTAGTCGCCCGATTTGAAACCGGACATTCTCAGCAAAAATTTCCTGTTTTTAACAGCCACCTTTTGCATCATCGCAATGTCTAAAAATGAACACTAACATATTTTATAACATAACCACTAAAAACTCAAGCTTTTTTTTTAAAAAACTTAAGTTTTTTTTAGTTATCATAGGGGGACCTAAATTAGGTTCCCCTACATATTGTTTTTTAATTTTAATTAAGCAAGAACTTTAGTTACAACTCCTGATCCTACAGTTCTTCCACCTTCACGAATTGAGAATCTTAATCCTTCTTCTATTGCGATTGGTGTAATTAGTTCTATTGTAAACTTTGCATTGTCTCCTGGCATTACCATTTCTGTGCCTTCTTCTAATGCTATGTCTCCTGTTACGTCTGTTGTTCTAAAATAGAATTGTGGTCTGTATCCGTTAAAGAATGGTGTATGTCTTCCACCTTCTTCTTTTGATAATACATATACTTCTGATTCAAATTTTAGATGTGGTTTTATTGATTTTGGCTTTGCTAATACTTGGCCTCTTTCAATTTCTGCTCTTTGTACTCCTCTTAGAAGTGCTCCTATGTTATCTCCTGCTTGTGCTTCATCTAATAATTTTCTAAACATTTCTACTCCTGTTACTACTACTGTTCTTGCTTCTTCTGCTAATCCTACGATTTCTACGTTGTCGCCTGTTTTTACGATTCCTCTTTCTACTCTTCCTGTTGCTACTGTTCCTCTTCCTGTGATTGAGAATACATCCTCTACTGGCATTAGGAATGGTTTGTCTGTATCTCTTTCTGGTTGTGGAATGTATTCATCTACTGCTTCCATTAGTTTAACTATTTTGTCTCCCCATGGTCCGTCTGGCTCTTCGATTGCTCTTAGTGCTGAACCTACTTGGATTGGTGTTCCATCTCCATCAAAGTCGTATTCGGATAGTAATTCTCTTACTTCCATTTCTACTAATTCGATTAGTTCTTCGTCATCTACCATGTCTTCTTTATTTAAGAATACTACTATCTTTGGTACTCCTACGTTTCTTGATAATAGAATATGTTCTCTTGTTTGTGGCATTGGACCATCTGCTGCTGATACTACTAAGATTGCTCCGTCCATTTGTGCTGCTCCTGTGATCATGTTCTTTACATAGTCAGCATGGCCTGGGCAGTCCACGTGTGCATAGTGACGGTTTGCTGTTTCGTATTCTACGTGAGATGTGGATATTGTGATTCCTCTTTCTCTTTCTTCAGGTGCTTTGTCTATATGTGCATAGTCTATGAATTCACCTGTTCCAAATCTTTTGTTTAATACCATTGTTATAGCTGCTGTTAATGTTGTTTTACCATGGTCTACGTGGCCTATTGTCCCTATGTTTACGTGTGGTTTGGTTCTTTCAAATTTTGCTTTTCCCATTTCTTATTCCTCCTTAATTATAGATTATATAAATTAATTTGCTCTTATAGAGTCTCCCCTAGGAAGATTAACAAGGAAACTCATCCAAGTGTTCCTTGATTTTTGAATTATGGAGCCCACGACCGGACTCGAACCGGAGACCTCTTGCTTACCAAGCAAGTACTCTACCACCTGAGCTACGTGGGCATTTACTCACTGCTAGATATTTTACTATTTACTATATAAAATGTCAAGCATAGTTTATTCTTTGATTTCAAAACTTTTTTC
>NZ_JAVKTS010000017.1 GCF_031460495.1 Tissierella sp.
CACACCTGTTCCCATACCGAACACAGAAGTTAAGCATCTCAACGCCGATGGTACTTGGGTGGTAACGCCCTGGGAGAGTAGGAAGTTGCCAGGCTATTCTTAGGTAGCTCAATGGTGGAGCAACCGGCTGTTAACCGGTAGGTTGTGGGTTCGAATCCCACCCTGAGAGCCAGAAATGCCTGGGTGGCGGAACTGGCAGACGCACAGGACTTAAAATCCTGCGGCCCTTAAAGCCGTACCGGTTCGATTCCGGTCCTAGGCACCACAAACAATTTAGCGCGGGATGGAGCAGTCTGGCAGCTCGTCGGGCTCATAACCCGGAGGTCGTAGGTTCAAATCCTGCTCCCGCAACCATAATTTTGTCGATACATATAAATCAAATAAGGCCCCATGGTCAAGCGGTTAAGACATCGCCCTTTCACGGCGGTAACCCGGGTTCGAATCCCGGTGGGGTCACCAATTATTACTTATTTGGGAGCATAGCTCAGTTGGGAGAGCACCTGCCTTACAAGCAGGGGGTCACAGGTTCGAGCCCTGTTGTTCCCACCATTTAAACAATGTATAAAGCATGATTCTCATAGAGAACTGCTAAAATTACGCGGCCTGGTAGTTCAGTTGGTTAGAATGCCAGCCTGTCACGCTGGAGGTCGAGGGTTCGAGTCCCTTCCAGGTCGCCAATTAAACCTAGTTTAAAATATTATATGCCGGCGTAGCTCAGTTGGTAGAGCAACTGACTTGTAATCAGTAGGTCGGGGGTTCAAGTCCTCTTGCCGGCTCCATATTTTATTTATCTGCTGAATTCAAATTAGTAGTCCAGTAGGATGAATAAGCCTTCTTTAAGGAGGAGTACCCAAGTGGCTAAAGGGGACGGACTGTAAATCCGTTAGCTAAGCTTTCACTGGTTCGAATCCAGTCTCCTCCACCAAATATGTACTCCCGAAAACATACATAAAAATATGCGGAAGTGGCTCAGTGGTAGAGCATCGCCTTGCCAAGGCGAGGGTCGCGAGTTCGAATCTCGTCTTCCGCTCCAGAATTTCTTATGAAGAGTATATATTCTTCATTTTTTTAAATTATGATATCTAAATTTGTTATCGATTATGCGGGTGTAGCTCAGTGGTAGAGCCCCAGCCTTCCAAGCTGGTTGCGAGGGTTCGATCCCCTTCACCCGCTCCATATATGTACCCTTAGCTCAGCTGGATAGAGTGTCTGGCTACGAACCAGAAGGTCGGGGGTTCGACTCCCTCAGGGTACGCCAGTAAAAACTTGCATTAAAAATGCAAGTTTTTTTATATTTTTTATTAAGCTATTAATTAAAACTGGTCTAACATTTATTACAT